>DASQFM010000153.1:0-12768 GCA_035633135.1 Candidatus Eiseniibacteriota bacterium | reverse complement strand
GGTTATCGGACCCGCGCCCCTCAGAAGATCGGGGGCGTTCCGCCAGCCAGCGAGGCAATCTTCGAGAAGTTGCAGCCGTTCGCGGGAGCGAATAGCGAGCCGGGCAATCCCAACTGGGGCGATCCCGAGGGGGAACCCCTCGCCCTGCTCCGCGACCTCAGCATCTGGGACAAACACCGAGCACTCAACCTGACAACACATGTCATGGAGGCCGAGCTGATCGGCCTGGAGAAGCTTGGGATCTACGGCGGACCCGTCCCCAGCATCCTCACGGGCTACTTCAAACGAGGCGCAGTAATCGCGCGCCTGAACTTGGGCAACGACAGCCGACCGCCCGAGGCGTATGTGGACGTGTACCTGCGAACCGCCTTTGACATAGCGTTTGAGGACACCGGGCCAGCCGGAGGGGAGAACCTCATCCAGACGCTCAATCACATCCGGCAGGAAGTACGCGAGCGGGTCTTGCCGGCCTTCGCGCGGTTCTTTCCGAAGCGCTGAGGCGGACCTCCCGCTCATCGGGCACCGCCCGGCCGGACTAGGCTAGGTAACGGAGGGTCGGCCCCACCCTCCGATCCACCTTCGGTGGCTCCCGCTGAAATTGAGCCAGTACCGACCTGTCCGGGCTACCGGTCCGGCGCGCCGGAGGGCCATCGGTCACGTCCCGTCACCGGCCTGCCATGCGGTGGTCCCAACGGGGAAGGCCGCTCGGTCCCCCAAGACAGGCCATTCGCCCCCTCCGCGCGGCGCCTGGGGTGGCGATGCTGGTAGGTGACCGGACCAGAGCAATTGGAGCGTCGGTGCCGAGCCGGACTGGTCCCGGCGGCACGCGAGAGAAGGGATCTGAGAAGCGATATGTCCACGCTTCGCCGCTACGTGACACTGCTGGGGGCGATCGCCGCAGCGATCATCATCTATATCTCGGCGCCGTTCGCGGCGATCGGCATCGAAGGCCTGGAGCCCAGCAAGGACGTCTCGACCATCCTCGCCGGGATCTTCTGGGTCCTCGCCGTCGTGATCGCCTTCACGCTGTTCCAGGATCGGAAGCAGCCGGAGGCGCAGGTCGTCGAGGTCGAAGGCCCGGCCTTCACCCGCTACCTGTTCAGCAACACCCGCGCCGGCCTGCTGTGGCTGCCCATCCGGCTGTTCCTCGGCTTCGCCTGGCTCGAGGCGGGCCTCCACAAGCTCTTCCCGGCCGGGGAAGCCGTCGGCGCCGGCTGGCTCGACGGCGGCGCGTCGCTGCAGGGCTACTGGACCAACGCCGTCAAGATCCCCGAGACCGGCAGAGCCGCCATCTCGTTCGAGTGGTACCGCGACTTCCTGAACGTGATGCTCAATAACGACGCCTTCGTCTGGTTCGCCTACCTCATCGTGTTCGGCGAGATCGCCATCGGCCTCGGCCTCCTCACGGGCACGCTCACCGGCATCGCCGCGTTCTTCGGGGCCCTGATGAACATGTCGTTCCTCCTGGCCGGCTCGGCGTCGACAAATCCGGTCCTGTTCACGCTCGCCATCGGGCTGATCCTCGCCTGGCGCGTCGCCGGCTACTACGGCATCGACCGCTACCTGCTGCCGAAGCTCGGGGTCCCGTGGCACGCCAGAGTAGATACCCATCCAGTGGTGGGATCGGAGGCAGCGCCGGCACCCAGCTGAGCTGCACTGCTCGACCCCTTGCGCGGGGTCGAGGAGGCGGCCGACAGGGCCGGCGGCGGGCGAGGCCGGACTGCACCGACGCCGCCCTCGCTCCCAGGACCGCCCGGGCCCCCCAGCCCGGGCGGTTCGGCGTATCCTGCTGCCGGTCAGCCGGCGTGCGGGACGGCGCCTCGCAGGCGGGGTAGGACGAGCTCCAGCACCTGCTCCGTGATTGCCACGGCGCGCTCGTCCGCACGCTGCTCCATCGGCCCGTAGGGCAGCCCGGCATTGGGTCGATCGTCGAACCTCTCGGGAAGGGGCGCCTGGCCGTATTCTTCGCCCTCGCCGGACCAGCGCGCGCGCCACGCCTCCGGCAGCCGGTCGGGCACCTCCCGATGCGCCCCGGCAAGCCAGACCTGGGCCCACGCCCGCGGCACGACGCGATACACGTCGTAGCCGCCCCCGCCGGTCGCGAGCCATCGGCCGCCCGCCCATTGATGTGCCAGCCGATCGACGAGCCGAGCCGCCGCGCCCATCGCCGTGGTCGTGACCCGGAGGTGAGCCAGCGGATCGAACGCATGGCAGTCCGCGCCGTGCTGGGACACGACCACCTCCGGTTGGAACGCGGCTGCCAGCGCCGGAAGGGCGCGCTCGATCGCGGCCAGCCAGCCGCGCTCGCCCGACCCAGGGTCCAGCGGCACGTTGACCTTCGTTCCGGCGGCATCGGGTCCCCCGATCTCGTCGATGAAGCCGGTGCCGGGAAAGAGTGCCGCGCCGGTCTCATGGATCGAGAACGTCACCACGCCGGGGTCGTTCCAGTGGATCGCCTGGACCCCATCGCCGTGATGGACGTCGAGGTCGAGGTACAGGACCCGCAGGCCGTCCCGCCGGGCTCGGGCGATCGCCAGCGCCGGGTCGTTGTAGACGCAGAAGCCGGACGCCCGCGCCGGCATCGCGTGATGGAGCCCCCCGCCAGGATGGAACGCGTGCTCCACCTCGCCGCGGAGGATCGCCTCCATGGCCCGGATCGACCCGCCCGCCACGGCGGCCGCGGCGTCGTGCATCCCCGCGAAGGCCGGCGTGTCGCCGGGCCCGATGCCCGCCTCGAACCTGCCGTACGGCTGCGCCGAGAACCGGCGGACGACGGCCACGTAGCCGGCCTCGTGGCACCACTCGAGCTCGTCGTCGCCGGCGGGCTCGGGCGCGAGACCCGGTTCAGCCCCGACGGCACGAAGGAGGTCAATGCCGGGACCGAACCGTCGCGGCGTCAGGGGGTGCTCGGGCCCGAAGTCATAGGTTTCGGAGCGCGGCCCGAAGACCACCAACGGACCGGCGCCGGCCTCCGGGATCACCATGCCCGGCACCATAGCCCGCCCATCGGACGGACGTGTACGACCCGGGTCGTGAGCCCGCGAGCCCGCCGGCGGGGCCTGGGCGGCACGACCCGCGGAGTACCATCGCGGCCGTGGATAGCCTCGTCATCCTGATCATCGTGCTGATCGTCGTGCTGATCTGGCGCGGCCCCAAGACGCTGCCGCAGATCGGGGCGATGCTCGGCCGCGGGGTCCGCGGCGCGCGCCAGGAGGCCGAGAAGCTCCGCGCGACCGGCGGGCCGACGGAGCCCACCGATCCCGATCACCCGGCGGCCGGTTGACCGACCCGGGTCTGACCTCGTCCTGACCGAGCCCGGCGCTCAGCCGCGGTCCGGCAGTCGCCAGCCAGGTCCTTCGTAGCTCACCCGCTCCGGCCGGGCGGCAGGGTCGTCCAGCGCCGGACCGGTTCGAGCCGTCAGCGGGACATCGCCAAAGGGCACCCGGTCGCCGTCGCGCAGCTCGATCACCGGGTACGGCGCGATCTCGCTCGCCGACGGCCCCGCCGCGACCGGGAGCCCCAGGCCCGCCGCCAGCATCTCGACGCCGGCGTGGTGGGCCGGCAGGAGGTCGGTGATCGCCACCCCGACGAGCGTCGCGCCGCGGGCCTCCGCGCGGGCAACGGTCGCGGCGATCGTCTCGCCGGTCGGATCCGCGGGATTGACGAAGACCCACTCCCGCTCGCCCACCAGCCACCCCGTCTTGCTGCGGCCCTCGATCCCACCGGCCCACGGCTGGCGAACGCGGTGGAGACCCCGCGCGACGAGCTCGAACCCCACGCCGTCGGTGGCGCCGGAATCGGGATCGGGGGCGAACGCCGCTTCGATCCCCGCGCGATCGCGCAGGCCCTCGAGCTGCTGGAGGGTGACGACCGTTGGCTGCCACATCTCGAGCTCGCCGGCCGAGCCGGCAGCGAGCGCATCGGTCGGCCGCAGCCAGCGCCAATCGGCGACCTCTGCGGAGGCGGCCGCCACGTCGGTGGCCGGCCCTACGAGGGCGGCAAAGAAGCGGGCATCGAAGCGCGACGGCAGGCCGGGTGGCGTGACCCACCGGCTCAGCGGGATCAAGCCCTCGGCATCGAGCTCGATACCGGTCTCCTCGAGGGTCTCGCGCACCGCGGCAGCGCGGTGGTCCGCGTCATCGGGATCCAGCCGCCCGCCGGGGAAGACGTACATGTCCGCGCCGAAGCGCATCGCCGCCGCCCGGCGCGTCAGCAGGACCTCGAAGCCGTCGGCCGCGGGGCGGAGCACGACGACGGTCGCGGCCGGCTTCGGATCGACGATCGGAGCGCCGCGCTCGCGCTCGGGTCGGCCCGGCCGGACGGTCACAGTGCCGCGGCGCGTTCGGCCAGCTGCTCCTGGAGGGCGTCCGGATCGGTGACCGGGGCCTGGCAGGCGAAGCCCCGACAGACATATGCGGTCGGCCGACCCTTGAGCAGCGGCCGGTCCTGCAGCAGCGGCACGACGGTCGCCGCGCCCGCCGCCGAGGCCGCGATGACCCGGCCCGGCGCGTAGCCCCCCGCAGCCACGCGCAGCAGGGCGCGCGTTGCCGGGTCCCCGAGGTCGCCGACGACTGCCACCTCGGCGATGTCGCTGAGGGCCAGGTCGATTGTCTGGAGCCACATCGCGAAGGCCGTCGGATAGCGCCCCGCGGACGGTGTGATCGCTGCGACCGCCCGCTCTGCCGCGGTTCGGTAGCGGCCCTCGCCGGTGAGAGCGGCCAGCTTCAGCAGGGCGAACGTGGCCATCGCCGCGCCCGACGGGGTGGCGTTGTCCTGGACGTCCTTCGGCCGCGTCACCAGCCGTTCGTGGTCCGTCGCCGTGTCGAAGAAGCCGCCGTCGGGGTCGGCGAATCGGTCGAGGACCGCGTCGATCAGCGACCGGGCGACGACGAACCAGCGCTCCTCGAACGTCGCCTCGTAGAGGGCCAGCAGCCCCTCGGCCAGGTTGGCGTAGTCCTCCAGGACGCCCTGCCCGGTTGCCCGGCCGTCCTTCCACGACCGGCCCAGACGGGCGGGGGTGTCGGATCCGCGGTCACCCTCGAGCAGGCCATCGAGAACCGCGCCGGCCGCCCGCTCGGCGGCCTGGCGGTACCGCCCAGCGGCCTCCGCAAGGTCGGTCGCCGCTGCGTCGTCGCGGGCGTCGCTGCCGTGAACAGCGTCGACGGCCGCGTCGTCGCGGGCGGCATCGGCCGCGTCGTCGCGGGCGGCATCGGCCGCGAAGCCGAGCACCCGCGCCGCGTCCGCCAGGGCGGCAATCGCGAGGCCGTTCCAGGCTGCCAGCGCCTTGTCGTCACGGGCCGGCTGGACCCGTCCTGCGCGCTGGGCAAGCAGCCGCTGCCGTGCCCGGGCCAGCCCTGCTTCGATCTCGGCCGCCGGCGCCCCGAACGCCTGCCCGAGCTCCTCGGCGGATCGAACCCGCGAGAGGATCGTCACGCCCTCCCAGTTGCCGCCATCGGTCACGCCGTAGGCGGCCGAGAAGACCGCGGCGTCGTCACCCAGGACACGCTCGATCTCGGCGGCCCGCCAGGTGAAGGTCGCGCCCTCGACCCCCTCGGTATCGGCGTCCTGGCTGGCCGCGAAGGCGCCGTCGGACGTCGTCAGCTCGCGCAGGATGTAGTCAAGGACGCCCGTCGCGACCGCGCGGTACCGCGCGTCGCCCGTTGCCGCCCAGGCGTGGATGTAGACCCGGGCCAGCTGGGCGTTGTCGTAGAGCATCTGCTCGAAGTGCGGGACCAGCCAGCGGGCATCGGTGGCGTAGCGATGGAACCCACTGCCGAGCTGATCGTGGATCCCGCCGTCGGCCATCGCGTCGAGGGTCCGCCGCGCCATCGCCAGCGAGCGGGCATCACCGGTGACCGCGGCACGTCGCAGCAGGAACTCGATTGTCATCGGCTGCGGGAACTTGGGTGCCCCGCCCCAGCCGCCGGTGGACGGATCGAACGACCGCTCGATCCCGAGGATCGCGGTGTCGAGCAGCTCGGGGCCGGGCTGGCCCTGGGCCACCGGAAGCCGGGCCTGCTCCGCCAGGTTGTTGACCAGCCGGAGGCCCGCCTGCTCCAGCTCAGCCCGCTGCTCGCGCCAGGCCCGGTCGATTCCGGCCAGGAGCTCCTGGAAGCTCGGCAGGCCGTGCCGGGGCTTGTCCGGGAAGTAGGTCCCGCCGTAGAAGGGCCGACCCTCCGGCGTCAGGAACACGGACATCGGCCAGCCGCCTCCGCCCGTCATCGCCTGGACGGCGGCCATGTAGATCTGGTCGAGGTCGGGCCGCTCCTCGCGATCGACCTTGATCGGCACGAACCCCTGGTTCAGGACGGCGGCGGTCGCCTCGTCCTCGAAGGATTCGCGCTCCATGACGTGGCACCAGTGGCAGGCGGCGTAGCCGATGGACAGGAAGATCGGCCGATCGAGGAGCTTCGCCCGAGCCAGCGCGTCCGGTCCCCACGGCGACCAGTCGACCGGGTTGTGGGCATGCTGGAGGAGGTAGGGGCTGGTCTCGTTGATCAGCCGGTTGGTGTGGCGGTGGGCTGCGGTCGCCGCATCGCGCGGCTCCCGCGCCGTGGCTGGGGCCTCAAGCGCCTCAGCTGGGGGATCAGTCGGCGCGCGGGTCGGCTCGCGCTCGGCCGGTGCGATCGGTTCGTCAGGCACGGACATGATGGTAGGCGGGACGTTCGCCGCGTTGCCGCCACCGGAGGTGTTGCCGCCGCCGTGATGCGCGGGGCGCATCGGTTCCGGGGATCGGCGCCGCCGTGATGCGCGCGGCGCATCGACGTTTGGTAGTTGCCACTGATCGAGGGGCACAGGCCGCGCAAGACCCTGTCGCGGTACGAGAGCAGGCGCAGAGAGTGTCGCAGCGCCCAAATCGATGCCGGTGCGACATCACATGGCTGGCAGAGGACTTGATCGATGCCGGGGACGCATCGCCACTGGGATCGTCCGCGCATCGCCACGTGGATCATCGACGATCGCCACATGCTCCTTCTGGCCGCTGATCCGACCCGGGGCACGATTGTCCGTGGGGGGTCGACGCGGCAATCTCTCCGGCGCCTGGGCGGGTGACCGAGGGCCGAGGCTTGGTGCGGTCAGCGAAGGCCGATCCTCGTTAGCGTCGCGGCCGCGGCCTCCGCGCCTTCGAGCTCGCGCTTGGCCGTCATTGGCCGGGGTCGCGTCCGGACGCGGCGCAGCCAGAGGAGTGCGATGACGCCGCAGGCGACGCTGATCGCGCCGCCGATACCCACCGAGATGTCCACGCCGTAGCGCGACGCGATGAAGCCCATCAGCAGGCCACCGATCGGGGTCGAGCCGACGAAGACGGTGGTGTAGACGCTCAGGACGCGGCCCCGCAGGCGGTCGGGCACCGTGAGCTGGATGACGGTATTCGCCGTCGCGGCAAGGGAGATCACCCCGACGCCCATGAAGAACATCGCCACGAGCGACAACGGGTAACTCCGGGAAACCGCCAGGAGGATCTCGAAGGCGCCGAGCAACAGAGCGCCGGCACCGATGACGCGCGGACCGGTCCGCCCGGAGAAGGCGATCGCCAGGGCGGCCACGACCGAGCCGACGCCGTTCATCGCCATGAGGAAGCCGTAGCCCGAGGCGTCGGTATTCAGGAGCTCGCGGGCGAGCGGCGGGATCAGGACGCTGAAGTTCATCCCGAACAGGGAGGTGGCCCCGACGACCACGACGATCAGCAGGACGAGCTGGGTCTGGCGGACGTATCGCAGGCCCTCGGCGAGGTTCTCGAACACCGCGCCGACCGTCTCGGGCCGGGGCGGACGGGGCGGCGCGTGGAGATCGTTCTCGCGCATCAGGAAGAGCCCGACGATGACGGCGACGTAGCTGATGCCGTTGACCAGGAACGCGACGCCCACGCCCAGCGCGCCGATCGTCAGGCCGGCGACCGCGGGGCCGACGATGCGCGCGATGTTGAACATCGCCGAGTTCAGGGCGACCGCGTTGCCGATGTCCGATCGACCGACCATCTCGACGGCGAAGGCCTGCCGCGTCGGCATGTCGACGGCGTTCACGCAGCCGAGCCCGAGGGCGAGCAGCATGACGTGCCAGACCTGAACGGTGCCCGTGGCCGTCAAGGCGAACAGGGCGAACGCCAGCAGCATCGCGGCGATCTGGGTGGCGATCAGGGTGCGCCGTTTGGGCAGGTGGTCGGCGATGAGTCCGCCGAAGAGGCCCAGGGTGAGAACGGGCAGGAACTGTGCCGCGGCGACCACGCCAAGCAGCAGCGGGTCGCCGGTCAGCTGCAGGACGAGCCACGCCTGGGCGACCGCCTGCATCCAGGTTCCGATCAGCGAGATGAGCTGACCGCCGAAGAACAGCCGGTAGTTGCGGTGCTGGAGAGCGCGCCAGCCCTGGAACCGGGCGATCCCGGCGACCCGCACCCCGGGGTTCATCGAGACGCCTTCGAGACGCGTCTGCTCCCCTCTGCGGGCGCATCGCCGGCCGCCGTGTGGTCGCGGGAGGCGGTCTGGGCGCCGGCGTCGGACTGGCCGCGAGCGTCGGACAGGTCGCGGGCGTCGGTCTCCGCCAGGTGGTCGTTGAGATGGCGGCGGCGCAGCTCGGCCGCCGTGATCATCGAGGCCAGGCGGTCGATCTTCCGCCGCAGCGTCTCGATCTGCCGATCGATCCGCGCCAGGCCGTCGACGACGAGCTGGCGGCGCTCGGACGGATCCTGGGTCTCGCGGAACCGGGCGCTGATCCTCGCCCGTGCGCGCTCGTCTTCGAGGAGCTGGCCGATCTCGGCGAGGCTGAACCCGGCGTCGTCGCGGAGACCCTTGATGAAGCGCAGGCGCTCGATGTCGTCCGCGTCGTAGAGCCGGTAGTCGCCTTCCGAGCGGGCGGCCGGCTTGAGCAGGCCGATCTCTTCGTAGTAGCGGATCGAGCGGGGCGTCAGGCCGACATCCTCGGCGACCGCCTGGATGCGCAGCAGCGGCTCCTCAGCGTCGAGCGCTGCCGGGGAAACGTCGTCGGTGGCAGCGGCTTCGGCTGCGGGGATGGCTGAGCTCACGAGCCCCAGTCTACCAAACCTTATCGTTTACGTAAAGGTTACAGACGTCTCGCGGCGCGGCCCCGCGGCACGAAGCCCTGGTCCTCCGCCGCCTCGCCCTACCATGCCGGCCATGGACTACGGACTGGTACTCCCCTCCCTGGGCGAGGGCTCGACCCGCGAAGGCATCGAGGCCGCCGCCGAGCTCGCCGAGCGACACGGATTCGTCGACGTCTGGGGCACCGATCACCTGCTCGTGGATGCCGGCGCGGCCGATGACTACGGCCGGATCTACGAGATCGTCGCGACGCTTGCCTGGGTCGCGGGACGCTATCGAAAGGTTCGGGTCGGCGCGAGCGTGATCGTCGTTCCGATGCGCAACGCCGTCGTCCTGGCCAAGGAGCTCTCGACGATCGACGACCTGTCCGGCGGCCGGCTGATCGTCGGTGTCGGCGTCGGCTGGCATCGAGCCGAGTTCGACAATGTCGGGGTGGGCGACCGCTTCCACGTCCGGGGCGCGTACCTGGAGGAGACCATTCGGCTCTGGCGCCACCTCTGGTCCGGCTCGACGGAGCCGTTCCACGGCCGGTTCCATTCGTTCGATGACTTCGTTTTCGGGCCATTGCCGCCGCAGGGCGAGCGCCTGCCGATCTGGATCGGCGGACGCAACGAGAAGGCCCTCGAGCGCGCCGGCCGCCTGGCCGACGCGTACCACTCTTCAGCGGCCGGTCCGGACGCGTTCGCCGAACGGGCACCGGTCATTCGGGCCGCCGCGGAGGCCGCCGGGAGGGAGATGCCTCGTCTGACGGCCCGAGTTCGGGTCGAGCTCGACGGCGAGCCGGATCCCCGCTTCTATACCTTGAATGGCAACCCGGAAAACATCGCCTCGGAGATCCGTGCCTTCGCCGCCGCGGGCGTCGACTACATGGCGCTGGCCTTTCCGGAGCGCGATCCCGAAGGACTCGGCCGCGCGGTGGAGCGCTTCGTGACCGAGGTCAAACCGCTCGTCTGAGAGGCGGTCAGAGCTTCGGCAGCTCCTGCTGGTCCGTCTGGGCCGCCGCAAACAGGTCGCCGACGCGCGCGACCCGATCGATCACCGTCCGGATCGTCCAGCGGTCGCTCCGGAGGTCCGGATCGTCGAGCTCGTCCCAGGCGATGGGCGTCGAGACCGGCGCCCCGGGCGCCGGACGGACGGAGTAGGGCGCGACAAGGGTCTTGATCGAGGCGTTCTGGGTGTAGTCGAGGCGGGCCTTGCCGCCGCGGCGATCCTTCGACCACTCCCAGGACACCAGGCCGGGCACGGTTCCGCCGATCGCCCGGGACAGCTGTTCGACCCAGTCGCTGGTCTGCCGGAAGGTGTACTTCGTGACGATCGGGATCCAGACCTGGATCCCCCGTCGCCCGGTCGTCTTGGCATAGCCGCGCACGCCGAGGTGGTCGAGGGCGGTCCGGAAGAGCCGGGCCAGCGTGAGCGTCTCGTCCCAGGTCGTCTTCTGGCCGGGATCGATGTCGATGAGGGCGAAGGTTGGCCGGTCGGGGGCGTCGAGCTTGCTCGTCCAGGCGTGGACCTCGAACGAGGCCTGGTTCGCGAGCCAGGCCAGCGACGCCACCCTGTCGGCGACCAGGTGGTCGTTGGCCTCCCGCGCCTCGACGCCGACTTCACGCCAGCGCCGCAGCCAGGCCGGCGCCGTCTCCGGAATGTCCTTCTGCCAGAAGCCCGGCCCTCCTGCCCCGTTGGGGAATCGATGCAGGTTCAAGGGCCGGTCGACCAGGTGGGGCAGCATCGAACGTGCGACCCGGGTGAAGTAGCGGATCAGCTCCCGTTTCGTCACCGGTGACGGCAGCTTGCCCTTCGGCGGTTGGCGGCCGTTCGACTCCGGCTCGCCGGCCCGTGGCTCGAAGAGGACCTTGTCGAGGTTGGTGAGCTTCAGCTCGAAGCCGCCGACGGTCCAGACCCCGTCCTTGCTCATTGAGTCGAGCGCGACGAGCTCCTCCTCGGTGGCCGCCCACGGAAAGTCCTCGCTCGCATTCCGGGAAGTGGCCCGTTTGCGGGTCGAGCCTTTGGCGGTGGTCGCGGCCGGCGCCGCCTTGGCCGGCACGGCCCTGGCGGTCGCCGCTTTGGCCGGCGCGGCCTTGGCGGTCGCCTTGTAGGCGGTTCCGGCCTTGGCAGTTCCGGCGTTCGCGGTTGCGGCCTTCGCGGTTGCTGCCTTCGCGGTCCCGGCCTTCGCGGTTGCGGTCTTTCCTGTCGCCCGTCTGGCCGCGGCAGGTTCGGGCGGGTCGTTCGGGTCGGGGAGCTGCGTCTCCACGGCCTTCACGGTCGCCGTGGCCGGGACGGGCTGTTCACGAATCACCTCCGTCGGTGGCTTGCCGCCTTCATCGAAGCCCTTGAACGCAGCCTGGCGGACGATGCCGTCGCGGGTCCAGCCACCGAGCTCGGCCCGGATGACCACCTCGGGCCGGACCCAGACCACGTTCTTGAGGTCGCCGCCCCAGCGACCCTTGTAGTCCTTGGGCGGCGGCGGGTCGAACGGTGGCTCCGGGATCGCGAGCTTCTCCAGGCGCTCGCGAATCACCTTCCGGGTCCTGGCGTTGAAGCCCGAGCCGACCTTCCCAGCGAACTTCAGCCTCCTCGAGCCGTTGCCCTCGTAGTAGCCGACGACGATCGCGCCGAGTTCGTGGGCCGCGCCCTCGCCCGGCGTGAAGCCGCCGACGACGAGCTCCTGTTCAAGACGGTTCTTGATCTTGAGCCACGTCCTGGAACGGATGCCCGGCACGTAGGGGGAGCCGCGGTGCTTGGCGACGATCCCTTCGAGGCCCTGTTTGGCGGCGGCCTCCATGAAGGCCGTCCCCTCGCCCACCACGTGATCCGCGAAGCGAACCCGCCGGTCCCCATCCCGAAGGATCGAGCGCAGCAGCTGCTTGCGATCCTCCAGCGGGACCTCGAAGAGCAGGCGCCCGTCGAGATAGAGCAGGTCGAAGGCCTGGTAGATGAGCCGCGGTGACTGCGTGCCGGTCAGCTCCTGGAGCAGCGGAAAGCTCGGAAGACCGTCATCGTCGAGGGCTACGACCTCGCCGTCGACGATGGCCTCGGCGGCATCGATCCAGGTCGGTGGCGCGAGGTGCTTCGGGAAGTAGGTCTCGCCGTCGTTGCCGTTCCGGGTGAACGTCTTCACCTTCCCGTCGCGGACCACCGCTTCGATTCGGTAGCCGTCCCACTTCACCTCGAAGAGCCAGTCCGCATCGCGGAAGGCCTTGTCGGCGAGGGTTGCCGCCATCGGGGGGACGAAGCTCGGCATCTTCGTCTGCTTCGCCCCGCTCAGATCGATCTCGGCGGTCGCGGCCGGCGCGTGGCTGATCCAGATCGCGTCACGATCGGCCTTGACCTCGTCGTTCGTCCGCCCGGTCTTGACGCTCTGTGGATGGTCCTCCGCATCCCAGCCATCGACGGCGGCGTCGTCACGCTTCTTGATGAGCAGCCAGAGGTCGCCGTCGTCGGCCTCGAATGAACGTGAAGCGCCGCCACGGCGAGGCCCGCGGCCACTCGTTCGGACGATTGTGTAGCGCCCGCGGAGCTTCCCCCCCCGAAGCGTGAACTTGACCTCTCCGTCCGAAACGGCCTTCACGGGGTTGGGGGTCTCGGCTTCCGGGGCCCATGTCCCCCAGTCCCAGACAATGACGTCACCGCCGCCATATTCGCCCTTCGGAATCACGCCCTCGAAATCGAGGTATTCGATCGGGTGGTCCTCGACGTGGACGGCCATCCGCCGCTG
>DASQFM010000152.1:0-7348 GCA_035633135.1 Candidatus Eiseniibacteriota bacterium | reverse complement strand
GGTCATGACCGACGACGCCGGCAAGGTCACCGGGGTCGAGTTCCAACGCATGCGGCTGGGCGCGCCAGACGAGTCCGGGCGGCGCCGGCCGTCGCCCGTCGCGGGCACCGAGTTCGTCATCGACTGCGACCGTGTCCTGCTCGCCATCGGCCAGGGCCCGGAGCTCGACTGGATCGGCCCCGGTTCCGAGGGCCCCAAGGCGACCAAGAATCGGCGGCTGCAGGCCGACGCGGTGACGTTCGAGACGGGCCGCGATGGGGTCTTTGCCACCGGTGACGTGCGGATCGGCGCCGCGACGGTGGTCGCCGCGGTCGGCGAGGGCCGCCGCGCGGCCTACGCGGTCAACGCCTTCCTGCAGGGCCAGGACCTGGCCGCGATCCGGACCCGCCAGACCCTCGCCGAGCCGCAGCCGGAGTTCCTCTCGATCGTGCCGTTCACGGCCGAGGTCAAGGAGCCACGCTACCGGATGAAGGCCCTCGAGGCCGACGTCCGCAACAAGAGCTACGTCGAGTACGAGATCCCGTACTCCCGCGAGGAGATCGTCGCCGAGTCGAGCCGCTGCCTGCAGTGCACCTGCGAAGCCATTGGCTACTGCGACCTGCGACGCCTGGGCATCGAGTACGGCACGACGCTCAAGACCCTCGAGCCGCAGTTCCACGACGGCGCGGGCTATCGGAGCGTCACCGAGAACCGCTTCACCGGCATCAACCACGATTACATCCGCGACGACAGCCACGCCTTCATCCTCCGCGAGCCGTCGCGCTGCATCGACTGCGGCCGCTGCGCCCAGGTCTGCGCCGAGGTTGTCGGCGCGGCCTGCTACGACTTCATGCGGATCGGCTTCGACACGCTGGTCACGACGCCGCTGGACATGAGCCTCAACGACACCCCGTGCGTGTCCTGCGGGCGCTGCGCCGAGACGTGCCCCACGGGCGCGCTCATGCCCAAGCCGCGAGTCCTCCAGAAATACGAGGTCGACGAGAGCCGCTGCATCCTGTGCGGGATCTGCGTCGACGCCTGCCCGTACGACGCCCTCCGCGACGGCGGCGAGTTCGAGCAGTCGCACTACAGCCGGGCGGAGCCGATGGTCGACCTGATGTCGCTCGCCGAGATCGATCGCGAAACCGAGGTCACCTACATCCGCAAGGAGCGTGACTGGCTGGCGCGGGCGGTCGAGCAGGGCCGGTTCATCGACCAGGGCCGCCTGCTACCGGTCCTCCCGGCCTCGGTGGCCGGAAGCGGCCACGCAGGCAACGGCCACAACGGCAACGGCCACAGTACCGGCACGGACCTCGTTTCCTCGACCCACGCCCATCCGGAGTAGGGCCGACCATGCGAGCCTGGCTGTACCTGATCGCGGCGGCCATCGCCGGCGGCATCATCGCCACGCCGGCGCTGCTGCTGTTCGTCCTCGGGGGTTCCGCCGACGACACGCTGCTCGGGTCGCTGGTCGTGCTGATGCTCGTCTCCGGGCTGGCGGTCGTCACGATGAAGGACATCATCCGCTGCGGCCTGGCGATGATCGTCTGCTTCCTCGCCCTGGCCGGGATCTACGTGATCCTCGGCGCGCCGATGGTGGCGGCGGCCCAGGTGCTCGTCTACACCGGTGCGATCAGCGTCCTGATCCTGTTCGCGATCATGCTGACCCAGTCCAAGGCGGCGCCCGCCCGGCTGGTCTTCCAGACCCAGGCGGTCCCGGCGGCGATCGCCTCAATCATCCTCACCGTCCTGATCTCTCTGGCCGTCATCGGCACCGGCTGGAACGACCTCGATCACCGGGCGAAGACCGGGACCGAGGCGCTGGCGGCGGTGCTCTTCGACCAGTACGTCCTGCCGTTCGAGGTCGTCAGCGTGCTCCTGCTCGCGGCGGTCATCGGGGGCGTCTTCCTCGCCAAGCGCGAGGACGTCCGCGAGGACGCGGCGATCTGATGGGCCTGGCCGATTCGCTGGACTTCTACCTCGTCGTTGCCGGGGCCCTCTTCGCCATCGGCACATTCGGGTTCCTCGCCCGCCGCAACGCGATCTCGATGCTCATGTCGATCGAGCTGATGCTCAACGCCGTCAACCTCTCGATCGTCGCGTTCGGGGCGTTCATCCCGTCGCTCCAGGGCGACGGTGCCGTGATCGCGCTGATGGTGATCGCCGTCGCCGCGGCCGAGGCGACCGTCGGGCTCGCGATCGTGATCGCCATCTACCGCAACGCCAAGACGCCGCTCGTCGACGAGTACGACCACATGCGGCGCTGAGGCGATGGACTACGACCTGCTGATCGTCCTCATCCCCACCCTGCCCCTGGCGGGCTTCCTGGTGACGGCCGCGATCGGCCGCCGGCTCGGCAAGCGGGCCCACTGGATCCCGGTCGGCGCCGTGATCGCCTCGTGGGCCATCGCGATGGTCGTCGTCGTCGCCGCCGTGACCGGTGCAGAGCCGTTCGGCGAGCACGGCCACGGCGTGGCGCTGTGGAACTGGATCCCCGCCGGGAGCTTCTCGGTCCAGGCCGGCTTCTTCGTCGACAACCTGGCCGCGGTCCTGCTCATCGTGGTCACGACCATCGGCATGCTCGTCCACGTCTACTCGATCGGCTACATGGCCCACGACCCGGGCTACTGGCGGTTCTTCGCCTATCTCAACCTGTTCATGTTCTCGATGCTGCTGCTGGTCCTGGGCGACAGTTGGCTCGTCGTGTTCGTGGCCTGGGAGCTGGTCGGCCTCTGCAGCTACCTCCTGATCGGGTTCTGGTACCGCAGGACCTCGGCGGCGCTGGCCAGCAAGAAGGCGTTCATCGTCAACCGCGTCGGCGACGTCGGCTTCGCCCTCGGCATCATCGCGATCTTCATCAACACCGGGACGCTCGACATCCGCGAGTCGATCGGGCTGCTCGTCGAGGGCGCCGCCAGCCTGCCGATTCCGATCTGGATCGTGGCCCTGCTGGTGCTCGCCGGGGCCGTCGGCAAGAGCGCCCAGTTCCCGCTCCACGTCTGGCTGCCCGACGCGATGGAGGGCCCGACGCCGGTCTCGGCCCTCATCCATGCGGCGACGATGGTCAACGCCGGCGTGTACCTCGTCGCGAGGGCCAACCTCATCTTCGCCAGCGCCCCGGAGGTGATGGCAATCGTCGCGGTCATCGGCATTTTCACGGCGATCCTGGCCGCCTCGATCGCGATGACCCAGGTCGACATCAAGCGGGTCCTGGCGTACTCGACGCTGTCGCAGCTCGGCTATATGTTCGCCGCGCTGGGCGTGGGTGCCTGGACGGCCGCGATCTTCCACCTCATGACCCACGGCTTCTTCAAGGGCCTGCTGTTCCTCGGCTCCGGATCGGTGATCCACGCCGTCCACGAGGAGCAGGACATGCGCCGGATGGGCGGCCTCCGCAAGAAGATCCCGCAGACCTACTGGACGATGCTGATCGGCGCGATCGCCATCTCCGGAATCCCGCCGCTGGCCGGATTCTTCAGCAAGGACGAGATCCTCGGCGAGGCCTTCAAGCTCGGCTTCACCTGGGTCTGGGCGATCGGCATCTTCGTCGCGATCCTGACAGCCTTCTACATGTTCCGGCTGATCGGCCTGACCTTCTGGGGCGAGAGCCGGGTCGACCCGGCGGTCGAACCGAAGATCCACGAATCGCCGGCCGTCATGACGATCCCGCTGTGGCTGCTGGCGATCCCGTCGGTGGTCCTCGGCGTGGTCCTGACGTGGCCCGGCCCGCCGCTCGGGCCGGTCATGGGTGAGAGCGGCGTCGGGGCGCTGACTCGCTGGCTCGAGCCCGTGTTCGCCGAGGGTCTCGAGCTCCTCGGCCACGCCGAATCCGAGTTCGCCCTGTTCGGGATCGACGGGGCGCTGCTGGCAGCGAGCATCGCGGTGGCCGTCGGCGGAATGGTCGCGGCGTGGCGCCTGTTCGGGGTCGAGATCGGGCCGTTCCGGGGCCGCCACCGCCCGGAGGCTGTTCGGGCGCTCACGGCGCGCGTGCCGTTCCTGTACCGGGCGTCGGCCAACAAGTGGTGGTTCGACGACCTCTACCACCTGCTGTTCATGGTGGTCGGCGGCAGGATCGCGGCCGCGGCGTGGTGGTTCGACCGGAACGTGGTCGACGGCATCGTGAACGGCATCGGCGCCCTCACCCGGCGAACCGGCAGCGGCCTCGCCCGGGTGCAGACCGGCCGTGTCCAGAACTACGCCCTGGGCATCGCGATCGGCCTGATCGTGATGGCCGGCTCGTACTTCGTGATCGCGGGCCGCTAGGCGATGGCCGGCCTGCCGATCCTCTCGCTCGTCACCTTCCTGCCGCTGTTGGGCGCGATCGTCGTCGGGCTGCTGCCAGCCCGCTATGCCCGCAGCGCGGGCCTCGCCGCCGCGCTGGCGACGTGGGTCGTCTCGCTCGTCCTCGCGGCCGGCTTCTCGGCCTCCGCGACGGGCTTCTCGTTCGTCGAGGAGCAGAGCTGGATCCCCGCCTTCGGGATCGAGTACAAGCTCGGCGTCGACGGCCTGTCGCTGGCCCTGGTGGTCCTGACGACCACCCTGATGTGGATCAGCATCCTGGCCAGCTTCGCCCCGATCCAGACCCGGATCAAGGAATACATGATCTCGTTCCTGATCCTGGAGGTCGGGATGATCGGGGTCTTCCTGGCCCTCGACACCTTCCTGTTCTACATCTTCTGGGAGGTCGTCCTCATTCCGATGTACCTGATCATCGGCATCTGGGGCGGCGCGAACCGCATCTACGCCACGATCAAGTTCGTGCTCTACACGCTCGTCGGCTCGCTGCTGATGCTGGTCGCCATCCTGGCGACCGCGTTCGCATTCCAGGCGGGCCACGGCGGCGACTGGACGGGCGCGTTCGATTTCGAGGTCCTCCGGCAGTACGCCGCAACGGCGGGCTTCGGCGACAGCCTCCAGCTGCTCGCGTTCGCCGCCTTCTTCCTGGCTTTCGCGATCAAGATCCCGATGTTCCCGTTCCACACCTGGCTGCCGGACGCCCATGTCGAGGCGCCGACCGCCGGCTCGGTGATCCTCGCCGGCGTGCTGCTGAAGCTCGGGGCCTATGGCTTCATTCGGTTCAGCCTGTCGCTCTACCCGGACGCCGCGCATACCTATGCGCCGGCGATCATCATCCTGAGCCTGATCGCGATCATCTATGGCGCGATCGTGGCCCTCGTCCAGCCCGACCTCAAGAAGCTGGTCGCCTACTCGTCGGTCAGCCACATGGGCTTCGTGACCCTCGGCATCTTCGTGTTCCAGGAGCAGGGCCTGCAGGGCGCGATCCTGCAGATGGTCAACCATGGCCTGATCACCGGCGCCCTGTTCCTGCTCGTGGGCGTGATCTACGAGCGGACCCACGACCGGACGATCTCGAAGATGGGCGGCCTCGCGGGACTGACCCCGGTGTACGCATCAGTCCTCGGGTTCTTCGTGTTCGCGTCGGCCGGCTTGCCCGGCCTGTCCGGCTTCGTCGGTGAGTTCCTGGCCCTCGTCGGCGCGTTTGCTGCGAATCCGTGGTTCGCAGCGGTCGCCGCCTTCGTGATGATCCTGGGCGCGGGCTACCTGCTGTGGATGTTCCAGCGAGTCGCGACCGGCGAGCCATCCGCGTTCCTGCTCGGCCTGGGCCATCGCCTCACGGACATGACGCCGGTCGAGGTCTTGACGCTGGCGCCGCTCGCGGCATTGGTGGTCATCTTCGGCCTGCTGCCCGGCATCCTCCTCGACCTCATCCGCGGCAGCGTCGGGACTTCGCTGGCCGATGTCGGAACCGGCCAGGCGATCGCCATCGATCCCGTCCTCGTGGTGATCGGCCTCGGAATCGTCGTTGCCGCGGTCGTGATCCGGCTGATCACCCTCCGGTCGGGCGGCCCGGCCGTCGAGACGCCGGCGCTGGCGGAGCCCGCCTCGTGACCTGGTCGGACCTCGTCACGATCGGGCCGTTCGCCGCGGCAGTCGTGCTGGCGGCCGCGGTCCTGGTCGTCGACCTCATCCGGCCCGGGGCGCGCGGGCCGGTCCTCGCGGTCAGCCTTGTGGGCCTGGCGGTGATCGCGCTGCTGACGCTGCAGACCGGGTCGACGACGGCAACCGCGTTCGATGGGGCCTACACGGTCGATGCGCTGACCACGTTCCTGGACCTGCTGTTCATCGCGATCGTGGCGATGACGATCGTGTTCGCCCCGGACTACCTGCTGCCGCGCGGCCTGCCGCTGGCCGAGTTCGCGGTCGTCCTGCTCTTCGCTCTGACCGGGGCGATGCTCATCTCGGCCTCGGCCGACCTGCTGGTCTTGTTCATCGGGCTGGAGCTCATGGTCCTGCCGGGCTACATGCTGGCCGGCTACCACAAGGGCGATGGCTACTCCACCGAGGGGGCGATCAAATACTTCCTGCTCGGCTCGTTCAGCTCCGCGATCTTCCTGTTCGGGCTCGCCTTCGTGTGGGGCCTGACCGGCACCACCCGCATCAGCGAGGTGAGCGACGCGCTGTCCGTCTTGGCGGCGGGCGCCAGCGTCTCGCCAGGCCTGGCGCTCGGGTTGGGGTTCATGTCGACCGGCGTGGCCTTCAAGATCGCCGCCGTGCCGTTCCACTACTGGACACCGGACGCGTACCAGGGCTCGCCGACACCGGTCACGGGCTACCTCTCGGTCGGCCCGAAGATCGGCGCCTTCGCCCTGATCCTGCGGCTCTTCGTCGAGGCCCTCGGCCCCTTGCGCGCCGACTGGGTCCAGATCGTGATCGTCCTGGCCGTGCTGACGATGACCCTCGGCAACCTCGTGGCGCTGACCCAGACGAACGTGAAGCGGATGCTGGCCTACTCCTCGATCGCCCACACCGGCTACATGCTGGTGGGCCTCGCGGCCTTCGCGGCCGGCCGGCTGGAGGGCCTCGAGGGCCTGCTCTACTACGGCGCCGCGTACTCGTTCATGAACCTCGGCGCGTTCGCGGTCATCTCCGCCCTCCAGAAGCGCGCCGGCGTCACGTCCAACCTGGAGACGTTCGCCGGGCTCGGCCGGCGCGAGCCCTGGCTGGCGATCCTGATGACCCTGTTCCTGCTGTCCCTGACTGGCATCCCGCCGACGGCCGGGTTCTTCGCAAAGGCCTACGTGATCCTGGCCGCAGTCCAGGCCAGCCAGGACGGCGCTTCGGCGCTCGGCACGCTCGCGGTGCTGGCGGTCCTGAACGCGGCGGCCGCGGCGTTCTACTACCTCCGGGTCGTCGTCTACATGTTCATGCGCGAACCCCAGAGCGAGCAGCCGGCGCTCGTCCATGGGCGGCTCCTGTGGAGCGGGCTGATCGCGGCCACGGTGCTCACGATCCTGCTCGGCGTGTTCCCCGGCCCGCTGCTGGACATCGTCGGAGAAGCAGCGCGCGC
>DASQFM010000151.1:0-4011 GCA_035633135.1 Candidatus Eiseniibacteriota bacterium | reverse complement strand
TCCAGAACCCCGGGTCCCGACCACCCGGGGTTCTTCCTGTTCCGGGGCGTCGCTTGACTACACTCAGAATGTGATCTGCTCGCACTGCGGCACCGAGAACCGCGTCGGCGCGAAGTTCTGCATGGAATGCGCGACGCCGTTCGCCGCCGTCTGCCCGAATTGCGGTGCGGCCAACCTTCCGGCTGCCAAGTTCTGCTCGGAGTGCGCGACGCCGCTCGGTGGCGGCGCGACCCGAGCCACGGCCGCCGTCGAGCCGGCCCCGGCCGCGCCCACGGCCCCCGATGCGGTCGCGGAACGGCGGCTGGTGAGCGTCCTGTTCGCCGATCTCGTTGGCTTCACGACGTTCTCGGAGGGTCGCGACGCCGAGGAGGTCCGTGAGCTCCAGAGCCGCTACTTCGACAGCGTCCGCGACATCATCGGCCGCTACGGCGGGACCGTCGAGAAGTTCATCGGCGACGCGGTGATGGCGGTCTGGGGCGCCCCGGTGGCGCGCGAGGACGATGCCGAGCGCGCGGTCCGAGCCGGGCTGGAGCTGGTAGATGCCGTTCCGACGCTGGCTCCCGGGATCGAGGTCCGGGTCGGCGTCCTCACCGGCGAGGCGGCGGTCACGATCGGGGCGACGAACCAGGGGATGGTCGCCGGCGACATGGTCAACACCGCGAGCCGGCTGCAGAGCGCGGCCCCACCGTCGACGGTGCTCGTCGGAGAGGCGACGCAGCGTGCCGCCGGCAGCGCGATCGTCTTCGAGGCAGCCGCCGAGCAGCTGCTCAAGGGCAAGGCGAGCCCGGTGCCCGCGTGGCGCGCTCTTCGGGTCGTCGCCCAGCGGCGCGGCGTCGGCAGGTCCGAAGCGCTCGAGGCGCCGTTCGTCGGTCGCGACGAGGAGCTGCGGCAGCTCAAGGACCTCTTCCATGCCACCGGCCGGGAAGGACGCCCGCGGCTGGTGAGCGTGATCGGGCCCGCCGGGATCGGGAAGTCCCGCCTTGCCTGGGAGTTCCTCAAGTACGTCGATGGGCTCCTCGAGCGGGTCTGGTGGCACGACGGCCGCAGCCCGGCATACGGCGACGGGATCTCGTTCTGGGCCCTGGGCGAGATGATCCGCGGTCGCGCGCGACTGCAGGAGACCGATGACGAGGCGACAACGCGCGCCGGCATTGCCGCGATGCTCCGGGAGCACATCCCCGACGAGGGCGAACGAACGTGGATCGAGCCCTCGCTCCTGTCGCTCCTCGGGCTCGAGGCCGACGTCGGGTCCCAGCAGCTCTTCGGTGCCTGGCGGACGTTCTTCGAGCGATTGTCGGCGACCGGGCCGGTGGTCATGGTCTTCGAGGACCTCCACCACGCCGATCCGGGCCTGCTCGCCTTCATCGATCACCTGCTCGAATGGAGCCGCAACGCGCCGATCCTGATCGTGACCCTGGCTCGGCCCGAGCTCCTCGAGCGACGACCGGACTGGGGCGCCGGCCAGCGAAGCTTCACCTCCATCCACCTCGAGCCGCTGTCGACCGAGTCGATGGGCGCGCTCCTCGCGGGCCTCGTTCCGGGCCTGCCGACCGCGGCCCGCGACACGATCGTCGCTCGGGCCGACGGGATTCCCCTGTACGCCGTCGAGACGGTCCGAATGCTGCTCGCCCAGGGCCGGCTGGTGCTCGAAGAGGGGGTGTACCGGCCGGTCGACGACCTCGCGGACGTCGCGGTCCCGGAGACCCTGACGGCGCTGATCTCGGCCCGATTGGACGAGCTGGAGGCGGCCGACCGGAGCCTCGTCGCCGACGCAGCCGTCCTCGGCCAGAGCTTCACCCTCGCCGGCGTCGCGGCGGTTTCGGGCGTCGACACGGATGCGCTCGAGACGCGGCTACGGACCCTGGTCCGGCGGGAGCTCCTGGTCCAGCAAGTCGACCCGCGCTCCCCGGAGCTGGGCCAGTACGCGTTCGTGCAGGCGCTCATCCGCGAGGTCGCCTACAACACCCTCGCCAAGCGCGACCGCAAGACCCGCCACCTGGCCGCGGCGCGCTTCTTCGAGTCGCTCGGGACCGACGAGCTGGCCGGAGCCCTCGCCGGTCATTACCTTGCGGCGCAGGGCTACGCTGCCGACGGGCCGGAAGCGGATGCCCTGGCGGCCCAGGCGCGGGTCGCCCTGCGCGGCGCTGCCGAGCGGGCGGTGGCGCTGGGATCACACGAACAGGCAATCGCCTTCCTCGAGCATGCCCTGGCGGTCAGCCCCGACCCGGCGGATCGAGCCGATCTGCACGAGCGGGCGCTCGCCTCTGCGAAGCAAGGCCTCGTGGCCGCGGTCGCGGAGCGGCACGCGCTCGGGGCCCTCGAGGCCCGGCGTGAGCTCGGTGATCGTGATGGGATCGCCCTGGCAACCGCGGCCTACGCCGCCTCGATCGGTTTTTCCGGCACCTACGAGGACCGAATGCTCAAGGTCCTCGAGCCGGCTTGGCAGGAGTTCGCGGACCTGGAATCGACGTCGGCGGGCGTCAGCTTGATGCTCGAGATGTCCCGGGCATACGTCGGCGTAGATGACACGGTCGTGCTCGAATGGCTGGAGCGGCTGCTGCCGAT
The DNA here is from genome assembly GCA_035633135.1 of Candidatus Eiseniibacteriota bacterium. Lineage (GTDB taxonomy): Bacteria > Chloroflexota > Limnocylindria > Limnocylindrales > CSP1-4 > UBA5189. The sequence continues at coordinate 1,446 of DASQFM010000151.1, read as the reverse complement.
CGCCGAGCGGCTGGATCTGCTCCCGGAGACCGCGGCGGGGTTGGCGAGGCTGAGCTCCGCCCTGTATCGGCTCGATCGACCCCGAGAGGCCCTGATCCTCCTGCGCGGCACGCACGCGCTGGCCGTCGCAAACGATATCGGCGACGTGGACCGGGGTACGCGGACGATCCTCACCTTCTACGAGCAGTTCGCCGACCCGGCGGCGGGGCTGGCGATGGCCCGCGAAGGCTTTGAGATCGCGAATCGCCGGGGCTCCAAGGCCTACGCGTTCCAGATGGTCGGCAACGCCGTCTCCTGCGCGATCCGGGTTGGCGAATGGGCCTGGACGCGGGCGCTGCTCGACGAATGGCTGGCCAACGAGATCTCCGCTAACTTCTACCTTGAGCTGTACGTCGATCGAGCCGTCCTGTCGGCGCTTCGAGGCGATGATCCGTCGGCCGACCTTGCCGAGGCCGAGCGCCTGCTGCCGAAGCTGGACGACCCCCAGTTCACCTCGTACTGGCACTGGGCTCGCTCATGGGCGGCGTTCACCACGGGGCGCCTCGCCGATGCGCGGGCGGAGGCTCTGGCTGGGACGAAGGCGACGAACTACTTCGCGCCGATCACGCTCCCGGTCGCGGCCCGTGCTGCCCTCTGGGACGGCGACGCCGCCGGGGCCAGCGCTGACGTCGCGCAGCTCGCGGCCTCGGTCAACCGGGGCCAGGCCGTGGCGCTCGATGTCGTGACCCTAAGCGCCGGAGTCGCGGCCCTCGAAGGTCGCCGGTCCGACGCGATCGCCGGGTACCGCGAGTCCCTGCGCGGCTGGCGGGGCCTCGGCGTTGCGTTCGACGAGGCAATGGCTGCCGTCGACATGGCCATCCTCCTCGCCCCGACCGAGGGCGAGATGGCCGAGGCCCCGGCCGTCGTCGCGACCGCGCGGGAGACGCTCACCCGACTTGGGGCGCGGCCGTTCCTGGACCGCCTCGAAAAAGCCCCGACCCCGGCGGGGGACCAAGGCGGGGCTCCGAGCGCGATCCGGCCCGCGGAATCCGGAGTGACCAGCCTCTCCGGCTGATCGAAGCCGGAGCGAAGCTCCGACTACTCCCAGCGAAAGGTGCGGGCGGCTAGGCCGGCGGCCACGACGCCCGAGCCGGCGAGCGTCGCGAGGGCCGGGCCTGGGTCGCCGGCACCGGACAGGGCGATACGGAAGGCCTCGGCGAGGGCACTCGCGGGCAGGAACCGGGCGACCGTATCGAGCGGCGCCGGCAGGTGATCGACCGGCAGGACGATCCCGCCGACCATCAGGAACAGCAGGAAGAGCCCGTTGGCGAGCGCCAGCACGGCCTCCGCCCGGAGGGTGCCGGCGAGCAGCAGCCCGAGTCCTGCGAAGGCCAGCGTTCCCAGCAACAGGGCCACGACGAGGAGCGCCGTTGAGATGCCGGCCGGGGGCGCCCAGCCAAGGGCCAC
>DASQFM010000150.1:0-5737 GCA_035633135.1 Candidatus Eiseniibacteriota bacterium | reverse complement strand
GAACCTCGAGCGGTTCGTTGACGGAATCGTGATCCGAACGGGCCCTCACGCGATCGCCCAGGAGTTCGCCGCCACGGCCGCGATCCCCGTCATCAACGCCCTCACCCTGCGCGAGCATCCCTGCCAGGCGCTGGCCGACGTCTTCACCCTGCGCGAGACCTTCGGGGACCTTTCCGGCCTCGTCCTGGCGTTCGTGGGCGACAGCAATAACACCTACCACTCACTGGCGATCGTGGCGGCCGGCCAGGGGATCGAGGTTCGCCTCGCCCATCCGCCGGGCTACGAGCCGGAGCCGGAGCTGGTGGCCGCGGCAGAGGCCGCCGCCACGCTCGGCGGAGGACGCCTGGCCTTCACCACCGACCCTCGCGCCGCGGTCCGCGGTGCCCAGGTTGTCTACACCGACGCGTGGACGTCGATGGGCCAGGAGGCGGAGGCCGAAGCCCGCCGGCGGGCATTCGGCGCCTACCAGGTGGACGCGGCGTTGCTTGACGTCGCCGGTCCGCAGGCTCGCGCCATGCACTGCCTGCCCGCCCACCGCGGCGAGGAGATCACCTCGGAGGTGATGGACGGGCCGCGCAGCCTGATCTTCGAGCAGTCGGAGAACCGGCTGCACGTCCAGAAGGGCCTGCTGGTCGAATTGCTGGGCGGCAATGGGACGGACGGGTCAGGGCACGCTCCGGCCGGAGACGGCATCATCGACCGGCGATGAGCCAACCTCTCTTCGAGCTCTACAAGGATGCCCTCCGCAGGGGCCACCTGGCCGTGATCGACGGCCGCCTCGATGACGCCCTGGCGTCGTATCGCGAGGCCGGGGCGATGGCGCCCGATCGGGCCCTGCCCTACGCCAGCATCGCCACCGTTCTTCATCGCCTCGGCCGAAGCGACGAGGCGATCGCTGCATTCGATCGCGCCCTCGAGCTGGCCCCGGATGACGTGGCGACCCTGCGCGCCCGGTGGGTCGCGCTGGAGGAGATGGGCCGGGTCGTCGAGACGCCGTTCCTGGCAGCCCGCGCGGCAGCGGAGGTCGACGTCGAGGTCGTGCCTGACGGGCTCACGGACACGGTCCTCGAGGCAACCACGCTCGACGAGCGCCTGGGCCTGATCCCCGGCGATGACCAGGGGACGTCCCCTCCGGTCGATCCACGGGCCGACGTCAATCTCGCGCCGGATGGAGGGACCACGGCCCGCGACCGCCCGCCCGACGCCGGGGCGGCACAGGAGGTCGGCTTCGGGCCTGGCTTCGAGGCGCCGGGCCCATACCTGCCGTTCGAGGAAGGTGCCGAGGGCGAGGACGCCGCGATGGTCACGTGGCCCGCGATCGACCTTCCATCGCCGCCGCCCCCGCCGCTCGTCGGCCCCCCGCCCGACCCTCGGCGCCTCGCCGAGGAGGCGGAGGTGCTCGCCGATGGGGGCGACCTGGACGGTGCTCGCGAGCTGCTGTTGACCGTGGTCGAGGCCCATCGCGAGGCGGGCCAGCCCGATGCGGCCCTCGACGCCTGCCTGCAACTTCTGGCCATGGCACCCGGCGACGCAAGGGCCCACCTCGCCCTTGCCGGTCTCCAGCTCGACCAGGGCTGGCGGGCCGTCGCGACCGACAAGATCGCCCTGCTGCTCCGCTTGACCGCCCTGACCGGGGACACCCAGGCCGAGGCGGACACCCATGCCCTGGCCGCGGAGCGCATCCGCGACGAGCCCGTGGTGGAGGTCGCCGCCGGCTGAGAGGCCGAAGGGCGATGCTAAACTCGGCCGACGATGCCGCAGGTCCTCGACCCGATTCTCGAGCAGTTACGGCTCACGACACTGCTCGATGTCGGGATCACGGCGCTCCTCATCTACTGGCTCTTCAGCCTCATCCGCGGGACGAGCGCGGTCCGGCTGGTGATCGGCGTCAGCGTCCTGTTCGTGGTCTATTTCATCGCCCAGGTGCTGTCGCTGCGGCTTCTCACCCAGATCCTGCAGGCCGGCGCGGTCGTCGGCCTCTTCGCCCTGGTGGTGGTCTTCCAGCCGGAGCTGCGACGAGCCCTGGACCGGATCGGCCGCGTCGGCTCGCTCGGCTGGCTGCTGTCGGCCGAGGGCCGCGAAGCCGACCAGGTCGCGGCCGACGTCGCCCGGGCTGCGGCGCTGCTGTCGGCCGACGGCCACGGGGCCCTGATCGTCCTGGAGCGTGAGACGGGCCTCGAGGAGATCGCGGAGACGGGCGTCATGATCCACGGCGACCTGTCGGTCGACCTGCTGCGGACCATCTTCACCCCCAAGACGGCCCTCCACGACGGCGCGGTCATCGTCCGGGCCACCCGGCTCCTCGCCGCCGGGGCAGTCCTGCCGCTGGCCGAGACCACCGTCCACCCGGAGCGATTCGGGACCCGGCATCGAGCGGCCCTCGGCATCACCGAGCAGACCGATGCCGTCGTCGTGGTCGTGTCCGAGGAGAATGGCCAGATCAGCCTCGTCCAGCGGGCCCGGATTGTGCGCAACCTCAACGAGGCCCAGCTCGCCCGATCCATCCGGACGCTGCTCCGCCCGGCGGGCGAGCAGAGCCGGATCCGCGCCGTTGCAGCCGGGCTGCCCGACACCAACGGATCGCGGCTGGGCGGTCTCGGCCGCCTCGTCAGAGGGCAGGCGCGAGATGCGGCCGTGGCGGCCGAGACGGATTCAGCGCCGCCGGCGGACGAGCTCGTCCTTCCGGCAGGCTCAACGCCGGAACCCCTGCTCGTCCGCTCCGGCGAGGATGGCCGACCTGGCCGCATCGACGAGCGCGCGACCGCCCGATCCACGCGGGCGGGGATCACCGTTCGATCGCCCGACGTCGGACCGCGCGATGAAGCGGCGGCGCGAAGCGCCGGAACGGGGCGATGACCCGGCTGATCGGTGTCATCCGGTTCGTCGTTCGGAACTGGCCACTCAAGCTCGCGGCGGTCGCACTGGCCACGCTCCTGTACGCGGGCCTCGTCCTGTCGCAGGCCACCCAGGAGTTCCGCAGCCCCGTGCCGATCGAGGCCATCCGTCAGCCGGATGGTGTCACGCTCCTGTCCGACCTCGGCTCGGTCCGCACGATCCGGTTCTTCGCGCCGGCCGACCTCGGCCTGAGGATCGACAGCACGACGTTCCGGGCGACTGTCGACCTGTCCAAGGTCGAAGCGACGGGCGGGCCCGTCACCGTGCCGGTGGTGGTCGTCCCGGCCGACCCCCGCATCCAGGTCATCGACTTCGACCCGGTCCAGATCATCGTTCGCCTCGACACGGTCAAGAGCCAGAGCGTGCCGATCCGGGTGGACCTGGGAACCGTGCCACCCAACCTCGATACGGGTACGCCCGACGTGGAGGCCTCCGAGGCGAAGGTGACCGGTCCGGCATCCGTCGTCGGGCGCGTCATCGAGGTTGTCGCCCGCATCCAGGTCGATGCATCGGGCATCGACTTCAACCGGATCGTGGACCTCCTCCCCGTCGATGACGCGGGCCAGGTCGTCACGTCCGTCGACGTCGAGCCGGTCAGCGTCCGGGTGAAGGTGCCGGTCTTCACCGACCGCCAGACCAAGACGGTGCCAGTGACACCCCAGATCCTCGGCACGCCCGCGGCCGGATTCGAGATCGTCTCGCCGGTGACCGTCGAGCCCGCGGTCGTATCGGTCGAGGGCGACGCCAACGACCTGGCGAGCCTAGAGGCTGCCGATACGGCGGCGATCCAGATCTCCGGCGCCTCCGCAGACATCGTGCGGACCGTCGAGCTCCAGCTGCCGGACGGAGTCCAGACGATCGGATCGCCCACCGTGACCGTGACGATCAAGCTCCGGCCGGTCACCGGGAGCCGCTCGTTCGAGGCCGGCCTGGCGTTGAACGGCGCCCGACCCGACCTGGTCTACGCGCTGTCGACGAGCTCGGTGGTAGTCACGATCGGCGGGTCGATCGCCGCCCTGGAGCGCATCGCCCCGTCCTCCCTGGCGCTCAGCCTCGATGTCACCGGCCTCGACGTCGGGACCCACCCCGTCGCGCCCGCCGCGAGCCTCGCCAGCGGGCTGACGCTCCTCGGCGTGAGCCCGTCGCCCGTGACCGTCACGATCACCGCCGCGCCGGCGACGCCCACCCCGGCGACGCCCGCGCCCTCGCCGCTGCCGACCTGATCGGCCGCTCGAACCAAGGAAGAGGACTGCTTCATCGTGCCGCGCCTGTTCGGAACCGATGGCATCCGCGGGGTCGCCAATATCGACCTCAAGCCCACGACGGCGTTCGCCCTCGGTCGGGCGACCGCCCATCGCCTGGTCGGCCCCGGTGGCGCAATCGTCGTCGGCCAGGACACCCGCCGCTCCGGGGACATGTTCGTGGCCGCCATCACGGCCGGCGCGACGAGCCTCGGCGCCGACGTCCATCGCGTCGGGATCGTGCCGACTCCGGCCTTGGCGTTCGTGACCGGCCAGGGCGACTTCGCCGCCGGGATCATGGTCTCGGCGTCGCACAACCCCGCCGAGGACAATGGCCTCAAGGTCCTCGATTCGAATGGCCTCAAGCTGGACGACGCGATCGAGGACGAGCTCGAGGCCCTGATCTGGCGGACGGAGGAGCTCGCCGGGCTGCCGAACGACGTGCTCGGACGCTCGATCGACGCAACCGATCGCGTCGCCGGCTACGTAGCCCACCGCGAGACACTGGCGAGGCGGATCGACGCCGGACACCTGCGGGTCGTCCTCGACTGCGCGAATGGCTCGGGCTGCCCGGTCGGGCCGGGCATCCTCCGGGCGACCGGGGCCGCCGTCGAGGTGATCCACGACCAGCCCGACGGGGCCAACATCAACGCCCGCTCCGGGGCGACGGATCCCGCGTCGCTGGCGGCGGCCGTCGTCGCAGCGGGCGCCGACGTCGGGTTCGCCCTCGATGGTGATGCCGACCGCCTGATCGCGGTCGACGGCGGCGGCGAGGTGGTCGACGGCGATCGCGTGCTGGGCGTGCTGGCGCTCGAACGCCTCGACCGCGGCGTCCTCGACAACGGGACGCTCGTCGTGTCGGTGCTGTCGAACGGCGGTCTCCAGCAGGCCGTCGAAGCTCGCGGCGGGACCGTGGTCCGAACTCCGGTGGGCGACAAGTACATCCTCGAAGGCATGCTGGTCTCCGGCGCCAGCCTCGGCGGTGAGAAGAGCGGCCACGTGATCGTCCGCGAGTACACCACCTCGGGCGACGGCCTCGTCACGGCCCTCGAGCTGCTGCGGGTCATGACGGCCAGCCGCACGAGCCTCGCCGACCTTGCTCGCGCGATCCCGCTGCTGCCGCAGCAGCAGCGGACCGTGCCGGTCCGGCACAAGGACCAATGGGAGGGCGATCCGGCCCTCCGGCGCGGGATCGCCGATGCGGAAGGCCGGCTCGGGGGCGGTGGCCGGATCCTGGTCCGGCCGTCGGGCACGGAGGCGGCGCTGCGGGTCATGGTGGAAGGGCAGGATGCCGACCTCGTCGCCGAGCTGGCCGACACGCTCGCGACGCTTGCGGAGCAGCGGCTAAACTGACGGGCCACCCAGGAGAACTCGCTGCATGTGCGGAATCGTCGGCTACACCGGACCGCGGGAGGCCGGCCCCATCCTCATGGAGGGCCTTCGGCGCCTCGAATACCGCGGCTACGACTCGGCCGGGATCGCCCTCGTCGACGAGGACGGCGCGCTCTTCGTCGAGAAGAAGGCAGGCAAGCTCGCCAACCTCCAGACGGCGCTCGCCGACCGGACCCCGCACGCCGGGATCGGACTCGCCCACACCCGCT
>DASQFM010000149.1:0-7874 GCA_035633135.1 Candidatus Eiseniibacteriota bacterium | reverse complement strand
CGGCGCGTGCGAGACCGTACCCGCGACGAGCCCGACCCGCGGCTCGATGACGCCGATCAGCGTCCCGACCTCCGAAGGTTGCGGCGCCACGGGACCGGCCTGAGCGGCGGGGCCGCCGGGGGCCGGGCGCCCTTCGCTCTCGCCATCTCCGGCGCCGTGGCTCGACCAGGGACCCGCTTCATCCAACCCGGCCGTCCGGTCCGCGGCCAGCTGGCCCGTGGCGCCCGCCTTCTTGCGCTGGATCCACGGCATTGGCTGTTCCGCGAGGCCGTGCTCGAGGCCGGCCGCGGCGCTCGCCGCCGGCCCGGCGCTCGTCGACGTCCCGCTGGAGACTTCCGCTGCGGACGTGAGCGGTCCGGCCCCGCCGCCGGTCGATGAGCGAGGCTCGCCCGGTGCCAACGGGGCGCCGAGACCCAGGCGCCGGACCTGCCCGACCGACAGGCGGGTCGGGGTGGGGCCGCCCATCCCGGCTTCGGCTGCAGCACGCTGGATCGTTGGCCCACGACCAGTCCCCGGGATCGCCGCGGCACCGAAGGAAGGGAGGCCGGTCCCAGATTGCGTCCGGGGATCCGGCCTGGCCAGCTCAGGAAGCCCGGCGGGGCCGGCGACGGCCACATCCGCCGCGCGCATCAAGGACGGGGCGTCGGAGGATGGCTCGCGCTGGACCGGCGGGGCGACCCGACGGAAGGCCGGCGGCAGGTCCGACGCCCGGCTGGAGCTGGATGCGGTGGCGCGAACGGCTTCCGGCCCAGCCGCGCCTCCATCACGAGTGACGCTCGGAGCGCCGGCGGCTCCATCGACGAGCGTCGGGATGTCGGCGTCGTAGCGCGCCAGATCGACGGGGGCGACGTCGGCCGCGAGCTCGCGGCTCGGCGAGAGGTCGGGCGTCGCGGCGGTACCGCCCGACAGCTCACGGCCTCGACTCCCGATCGAGCCGAGCACCCGTCGTGCGAAGCGGTCGAGCGCGCCCGATCGATCCGGAGCCGCGGACGGCGTGGTCGCGGCGAGCGGCACGGCGACGCTTCGGGACACGACCGGCACCGCGGCGCCGGAGATGAGCCCGGCCGGTCCGGACGCCGAGCGATCGTGCCCCAGCGGCTGGAGCGCCGTCGGGATCGCGACGCTGGCCGCCAGCTCCTGGGAGAACTCCATCGACGGCGCCGTCAGCAGCGTCGCCCCAAGCGACGGCCTGAGCGCCGGCAACGACGCCCAGTCGCCGCTCGCCTGGAGCGGCGCACGGCCGTCACCGCCCGCGGGCGATCGCCCGGGGGTCGGCGTGGCCGCGCTGGCCGGCCGGTGCCGGCCCGGATCGCCGGACGGTCGGTGCAGGGGCCACGGCATCCGCCACGCCACTGGTTCAACCCTCCTGGTTCAGACGCTCGTTGATCCGGCCGATCTCCTCGACGAACCGCCGCCGCAGCGGGTGCTCGAGATCGAGGATCTCCTCGAACGGCCAGTGGAAGTGGTAGGCGACGTACGCGACTTCCTCGAGGAGCTGGTCGCTCGCGTACGTCATGATTCCCCCAGGCGCTCTCCCGAGAGGTCGACCGCGAAGGTGTGCTGACAGGCCGGGCAGCTCACCTCGACGTGGGTGTGTCCTTCCTGGTTGACCCGCCGGTAGAGGTCCTGCAGAAATGCCAGGTCCGAGGCGAAGAGACCCTCGATCACGCCGTTGGTCACTTGCGGCAGCGAGCCGAGCCGGGTGATGACCCGGCCGAGCAGGATGACCGTGAGGTAGGCCTCGTTCTCCCGGACCCGCGGGTCGCGCAACGGCAGGATCTCGTCGCGCGCGGTTGCGAGTCGCATGACGCCGTCGGCATGGACCGTGCCCGATTCGTCGACGTATCCCCGGGGCAGGACGAACGGGAACTCCGTCCGCAGCCGCTCCCGTCCCGCTGGCGCCGGCTCGGCGACGGCCGCCGTGGCGATCGCCATCACTTCACCCGCTGAAGCTCTTCACAGACGATCGAGACCTCCTCCATGAGGACCTCGTTGGAGCCGGCCTTGGCCGTCCCCATCGTCACCTTGTTGACCCAGCCGTTCATGAAGTTGTACCGCGAGACCTCGCCGAGCTTGTAGTCGTACAGGACGACGGAGCCGTTCTTGCGGGCGCCGATGACGTCGCCCAGGAGCATCAGGTAGTGCCAGTCCCAGAGCGCCCGCGATGCGTTTTTGGCGCGCTTGAGGGTGATCGTCGGCGCCTTCCGGGCCCCCGGCAGCTTCTTGATGATCGGCTTGCCTTCCCTGGTGTTCTCCTTGAGGTCGATGACGTCGATCTCGGACGTGATGCCCGAGAGCTCCGAGAACTGGGCGAGCTCGACGCCGTCGATCTCGACCGAGAAGTGATAGGACGCAATGGCGTCCGAGGGCATGCTTGGGAGTCCGGCTGCCATGGTTTGCGCCTCCTGATCGAGCTGCTAGGTCGTGGTCTTCGTTCGATCGGTCATTCGCTCAGCGCGGCCCCGCCCGAGTACTGGGCGATCCGGAAGATGACGAACTCGGCCGGCTTGACCGGCGCGATTCCGATCTCGACGATGAGCTGCCCTCGGTCGATGACATCGGGCGGGTTCGTCTCGGCGTCGCACTTGACGTAGAACGCCTCCCCCGGCGTGGCGCCGAACAGGGCGCCGTCGCGCCAGACGCCGAGCAGGAACGCATTGATCGTCCGCTTGACGCGCTCCCAGAGGTTGAGGTCGTTCGGCTCGAAGACCACCCACTGGGTGCCCTCGAGGACCGACTCCTCGACGTAGTTGAAGAGCCGACGGACGTTCAGGTAGCGCCACGCCGGATCGCTCGAGATCGTGCGGGCACCCCAGACCCGGATGCCGCGGCCCGGGAAGGCCCGGATGCAGTTGATGCCGACGGGATTGAGCTGGTCGTGCTCGCTCTTGGTGAGCTGGAGCTCGAGGCTGAGGGCGCCCCGGACGACCTCGTTCGCGGGGGCCTTGTGGACGCCTCGGGTGTCGTCGCTGCGGGCCCAGATACCGGCCATATGCCCCGACGGCGGGACGAACCCTGCCTGGCCGGCGACCGGGTCGAAGACCTTGATCCAGGGCCAGTACAACGACGCGTACTTCGAGTCGTAGCCCACCTTGTCGACCCGCCACTCGCGGATCTGCTGGGCGTTGTAGCCGGGCGGCGAATCGAGGATGGCGACGCGGTCGCCCATGAGCTCGCAGTGGGCGATCATCGCCAGCTGCACCGCCTGGAGACCCTCGAGGTCGAGATTTCCCTGCTGGTAGACCGCCATCAGGTCTGGCACCGCGAGCATGGTGACGGTGTCGACCGCTTCGAGACCGGCGAAACCGGTCCGGTCGGCGGCGTTGCCGACGTAGTCGTCGGGTGTCACCCGGACGGGCTTGGTGACGGCGCCGCCACTCAGGGCCACCGTCCCAGTCGCCGGGACGACCGCCGCGGCCGTCCCGATCTCCTCGAGCTTGATCAGCTTCGACTGGGCCTTGACAAGCGTCGGAGCGTACTGCTTGCCCTTCTTGATCGAGAGGTTGTCGAGGATCTCCTCCTGCTTGTCACTGCTGCGGACTATGAGCTTGAAGGTGTCATCCGTGGGCTCGCCGGCGGGGGCGACCTCGACCTTGAGCGCGTCGCCGGAGGAACCGGGCTCGAGGGCGCTGATCCGGAATGCGCCGAGGGCCGCGTCCTTGGAGCTGGCAAGGTCGGCCTTGGCGATGGGCAGCTCGCCGTCGGCGCCGACACGGACGACGTAGCACGCCCCGCCGCCATTCAGGAAGTAGCCGTAGACGGCGTGGGCGAGGTAGGAGCTCGGCATGAAGTCGCCGAATGCGGTCACGAACTGGTTCCAGTTGGTGACCAGGGTGGGCGTGTTCGCGGGGCCCTTCGCGGCCAGTCCGACGAATGCGGCGACGGCCGTGCCGACGCCTTCGATCGGTCGCGAGCCGGCCTCGACTTCCTCGATATAGACACCTGGGGACAGGTATGCGGGCATGCCTCGCCTCTATCGCTGCGGGTTGCGTCCCGGCGACGGTCGCACCGCCACGGCGCGCCCTCAAGGACCGGCCGGACCGCCGTTCGGGCGTCGTCGGCTGCCCGATCGGGCGGGCAGGCGCGCCCGAAGGGTTGCCCCACGGCGGCTTGTCCCTGGATCGGCATCACCGCCAGCCTTCGTCTCGATGATCCAGGACGTCGACGAGACGCTGCGCGGGCTGGTGCGGGACGAGGCGCTCGACGGAGACCAGGTCGAGATCGCCTTTGACGCGCCGACCCATGAGTGGGTCGCCCGCCGCAACGCCCCCGCGGTCGATCTCTATCTCTACGACATCCGCGAGGACCTCATGCGCCGCGAGGTGCAGTGGGAGCCACAGCGCACCGAGGCCGGGCTGGTCGATCACTGGCAGCCGCCAGCCCGGCGCTACAAGCTCGCCTACATGGTCACGGCCTGGACCCAGCGGCCGGAGGACGAGCACCGGATCCTTTCGGGCCTGCTGAGCTGCTTCCTCCGGCACGAGCACCTGCCACCGGAGCAGCTCGCCGGCGATCTCGCGAAACAGCCCCTCCCGCTCTACGTGACAGTCGCCCTGCCACTGACGTCGGATCGGTCGATCGCGGATGTCTGGTCGGCCCTCGGCGGCGAGCTGAAGCCGTCCCTCGATCTCGTGGTCTCGACGCCCTTCGTCGACACGCGGACCAGTGCCGCCGGGCCGCCCGTCCGCGAGCTGCCGCGGATCAGCGTCAGCGGCGAACTGACGAACGGTCACGGGTCTTCCAGGGCCGGCGCCCGGGGTGGAGCTCGCGGCCGTGGCGCAGCAGACCTCGGCGAAGCGATTGAGGAGCCGAGCGAGGATCGACAGGCCGGCAAGGCCGACGCTCCCGGCCGGGTCGTCAGGCTCCGCGGGCTCCGGCGCTAGAGGCGGCCCCGGAAGCCGCCATGATCTCGGCGTCGGAACGCTACCTGCACGAGCGCCTTGCCAAGGTCGAGGCTCGCGTCCGCGACGTGACTGCCCGCCGACGAGCGGTCGACCCCCATCCCGACGATCGATTTCGCGGACTGTATGTCTCGGACGCCGACGTCGACCGGCTGCTCCAGGATCCGGCCGGCAGCCTCGAGGCCGGACCGGTTGCGGATCTCGGGGAGCAGGCCGATGGTGCCGAGGCGGCGGCGGATGCGGCCGAGGGCCAGGGCGAGGATGTCCGCCTCCGCCGGCTTGCGCGCGCGTTCGGGCTCCAGCCGTACGACGTGGAGCTGCTGCTCGTCGCGGTGGCGCCGGACCTCGACCCCCGGTTCGAGCGGCTGTACGGATACCTGAACGACGACGTCACTCGCCGGCGCTGCAGCGTTGGGCTGGCCCTGGAGCTGTGCGGCCCTGCGAGGGCCGGGCGCGACGGCTCGGTCGTGGGCATGGGAGCCGCGCGTGCGCGCCTGGGACCGGCGGGCGCCCTGGCTGGCGGTGGTCTGCTGACCGTCGAGGACCCCGATCGGCCGTTCCTCACCCGGGCGCTGCGGGTGCCCGATCGCGTCGTGGGCCATCTCCTCGGCGACGACAACCTGGATCCGGCGATCGCGAGCCTTCTCGGCCGGGTCCAGCCGATCGATCTGGCCGAGTCGGCCGAGATCGAGCGCGCCATCGCGGTGGGGTCTCGGCTCGTCTACATCCGCGAGAGGATCGGTTCGACGGCCCTGGGCCTGGCTGCGGCCGGCCTGCGGGGGCTCGGGCACGAGCCGCTGCTCATCGACCTGAGCCGCCTCGGGGCGGTCGACGACCTCGTGACGATCGCCCGGGTGGCAGGCCGGGAAGCGCGGCTGCGCGGCGGCGGCCTCATCGCCGGGCCCGTCGACGCGATCGTCGAGCATGGACCGACCGCGGTGCGGGCGCTGGCCGAACTGCAGGTCCCAACGGTCCTCTTCGGCAGTCGCGGCTGGGACCCGCTGTGGTCGGTCGATGCCCCGTTCCTGATCGATGCGCCCGTCCTGTCCGTCGACCAGCGCTCCGTGGTCTGGCGTTCGGTGCTCGACGGCTCGGGCACCGACGACCTCGCGGACACGGTCCGGCAACTGCCATTCAGGCTGTCCCCCGAGCAGATGGAGCGGGCCGCGTTGGCCGCCCGCATCCGGGCCACCGCGCGCGGAGGCCAGATCGCCGTCCACGACGTGGTCATCGGCGCCCGCTCGCAGAACGCCGCCGGCCTCGAGCGCCTCGCCCGGCGGGTCGACCCGCGCGTCAGCTGGGATGACCTGGTGCTTCCGCCGGCCGTCCTCGATCTCCTCCGAGCCCTTGCGGCGCGAGCCCGCCATCGCGATCTGGTCCACGACGTCTGGGGCATGGGCGGCAGCTCGGCGCGCGGACGCGGGATCACCGCCCTCTTCGCCGGCGATTCGGGGACGGGCAAGACGATCTCCGCGGAGGTCATCGCCGGCGAGCTCGGGCTCGACCTGTACGTGATCGACCTGTCGACGGTCGTCGACAAGTACATCGGCGAGACCGAGAAGAATCTCGACCGCGTGTTCGCCGAGGCGGATCGGGTGAACGGCGTGCTGCTGTTCGACGAAGCGGATGCGATCTTCGGCAAGCGCTCGGAGGTCAAGGACGCCCGGGACCGGTACGCCAACGTGGAGGTGGCCTACCTGCTCCAGCGGATGGAGCAGTTCGAGGGCATGGCCATCCTCACGACGAACCTGCGGGCCAACGTCGACGAGGCCTTCCTGCGGCGCCTGGACATGATCGTCGACTTCCCGATGCCAGAGGCCCCGGATCGCGAGCGCCTGTGGCGCAATCACCTGCGACCGGAGCTGCCCCAGGTCGACGACCTCGACCTCGAGTTCATGGCCCGATCGTTCCGCCTGGCCGGCGGCAACATCCGGAACGTCGCGGTCGGCGCCGCGTTCCTCGCCGCGGAGGCGGGCCGCGCGGTCTCAATGATCGACCTCGTTCGGGAGACGGAGCGGGAGTACCGGAAGCTCGGCCGGCTGGTCGTCGAGGCGGAGTTCGGGCGGTACCTCCGGCTGCTGGACGGCCCCGCCCCGGCCGCAGCGCGCTGATCGCGCGGTCAATGGCCGGACGATGACGCGGCAGGCCACCGCTCGACTCGGCAAGCCGGAGTCACCACGGACAGCGGCTCGGCCAACCGGCGACGGCCAGTGGGCCGCGATGAATGGTCAGCTGGCGAGCCTGGACACCACGCAAAGCCAGCCCGCGCCGGAGGGCGAGATCATCTTGCTGCGCGCGCGGGCTCACCAAGCGGCCGCGCCGGGTGGCGGCCACGGATCCGCGGCCGAGAGTCGCAGCGCCGAGGCGCGTGCCTCCCCCGAGCTGGATGCACCGACGCTCCTCCGGCTTCAGACGCTTGCCGGCAACCAGGCGGTCAGCCGCCTGGTTGAGACGGCCGCCCCGGCTCCGCCGCGCCGCGGCAAACGAAGCGGCGGCCGAGGGACAGCATCGGCTCCGGCGGAGAGCGGCATGGGCGGCCTTGCGCGCAGCCTCGGCATGGCGCCGGCTCCGGTTCCAGCCGGCGGCGGGATGGCCGACCTCGCCCGCAGCCTCGGTATGGCGCCAGCTTCCGCGGCGAGCGGCGGGATCGGTCGAATGCTCGGGAAGATCGCGGCCAGGAACCGCCCGGCGAGCGGCGGGATCGGTCGAATGCTCGGGAAGATCGCGGCCCGGAACCGCCCGGCGAGCGGCGGGATCGGTCGAATGCTCGGGGAGATCGCGGCCCGGAACCGCCCGGCGAGCGGCGGGATGGCAGGTCTCGTCGGCGCCGGGGGTGCAGCCCTGCGTGGGCTGGCCGGTATGGTCGGGCTCATCGCCGGCGCCGGCGGCGCCGTCGCGAGCGCCGCGGGAGCCCGGGCCAGGTCCCGTCGGCGCGCGGGGGCGCGATCACGCGTCGGCGAGGCCGGGGCCGTC
>DASQFM010000148.1:0-11738 GCA_035633135.1 Candidatus Eiseniibacteriota bacterium | reverse complement strand
GTGCAGACCAGGGTCTTGGTCGGGACGCCGCCAATGTCGATCACGGTCGGCTGGAGGTTCGGCTGCATGCGCCGGTGCGCGCGGACCCGGTTCGAGCCCGACGACTGGGGGTTGAACCCGCCCATCGACACCTTGCCGCAGATTGCGCACGAACGAGCCATGAGATTCCTCGGAAACGGATCGGCAAACAGAAACGCCGGGCCGGTCGGGCCGCAGCGGACTAGTACTATACCACGGACCTGACGCGGTTCCGACGGGATGGTCCGCCGCTCGAGCTCACGAGGGATGCCACCGTTGCCGGACGAATCGACCGTGACCGGCGCCTCCGGTCGAGCCCTTGCCAGCCGGCGCGCAGTGATCGACATCGTGCGCAGCGCCACGCTTGGCTCCTACGGCGTCGCCGGGTTTGCCGGCAACCCGATCGATCGCCTGGTCGGCGCGCTCGAGGGCCGGCCTGGCGGACTGCGGGTCTCGCTGGCGGGCGGCGTGATCGAGGTCCGACTGCGCCTCCGCGTCGCCCACGGCGTGCCGATTGCCGAGGTCGCCCGCCAGGTCGACTCGGCCATCCGCTACGGCGTCCGGCGGGCGACCGGGCGCGAGGTCGACCGGATCTCGATCCGGGTCGCCGGGCTGGAGCGTGAGCCCGGTGGCGGCCCGCCGGCCGCGCCAAGCCCGCCCGGAATCGGCTCGTCCGACCTTGCCGGCAGCGGAACGGACGTCGCCTGATGGTGCGACGGGCCTGCGATGGGCCCGGGCTCCTGGGAGCCTTTCGCGCGGCGGTCGCAAGCCTCGAGGCGAGCGTCGATGAGATCAACGCCCTGAACGTCTTCCCCGTGCCCGACGGCGATACGGGCACGAACATGGTCGCCACCGTCCGGGCGGCGCTGGCGGAGGCCGAAGCCGTTGGGCCGTCCGGCACTGCGGAGCGAGTGGCAGCGGCCGCCGCGTTCGGGGCGCTGATGGGGGCACGCGGCAACTCCGGGGTCATCACCAGCCAGGTCCTCCGTGGGATCGCCGAAGGCCTCGCCGGCAAGACGCGCTTCAACGCCCTGGACCTGGCCAACGCGCTCGATGCCGGGACCCGCGCCGCGTACGGCGCCGTGGCGAAACCGGTCGAGGGCACGATCCTCACCGTCATCCGCGAGGCTTCGGCTGCAGCCGTCGCCAGCGCCGAGCGGGAACGCGACCTCGAAGTCGTGCTGACGGCCACGCTCCAGGCTGCCGAGAAGGCGGTCGCCAAGACGCCGTCCCTGCTCGCAATCCTGCGCGAGGCGGGGGTCGTCGATTCCGGCGGCCAGGGGCTGTATCGATTGCTGCAGGGCGCCCACGCCTACCTGACGGGTGGAGCCGCATCGGCGGCGCTGGCCACGTCGGCTTCCAGGGCGGGGGCTGCGAAGCCGGGAGTCTTGGTGGCCGGGCCGAGAGGCGCGGGAAGCCCGGCGTCGACCGGCCCGGCTGTGGGCAGCCCGGCGGCGGGCCCATCGGTCCTTGTCGCCCACGGTGACGACGGCTTCGGCTACGAGACGATGTTCCTCGCCCAGGCCCGACCCGGTGAGCGGCTCGACCCAGACGCGATCCGGGCCCATCTCGAGGCCCTCGGCGAGTCGGTGCTGGTGGCCGGCGACGCGCGGGCCGTCAAGGTCCACATCCACAACGAACACCCGGACCAGGTCATCGGCTACGGGCTGACGATCGGCGCCCTGTCGCGGATCAGCGTGGAGAACCTCGACCAGCAGGCCCAGGACGTCCGCGAGTCGCGGGCGGCGGCGTTCACCGAGGCGCCTGCCCAGACGGCGACGGAAACACCGGCCTCGGACGTCGCGCACGACGGGGGCAATGGGACCGGCCTCGCCCAGCCCGACGGCCCCGAGCCCGGCGACGGCGTTGGACCCGGCGACACGGCGTCGGAAGACGCCGAGCCGATCCCGCTGGCGGTCATCGCCGTCGCGGCGGGCGAGGGTCTCGCTGCGATCTTCCGCGACTTTGGCGTCAGCCGGGTCGTAGCCGGCGGTCAATCGGCCAATCCCAGCACGGGCGAGCTCCTCGAAGCGGTCCGCTCGGTCAACGCCCGCGAGGTCGTGGTCCTGCCGAACAATCCCAACGTCGTCCTGGCCGCCCGGCAGGTCGCCCAGGTCGCCGACCGGCCGGTGTCCGTCGTCGCCACCCGCAACGCGGCCGAGGGGTTCGCGGCCCTGCTCGCCCTCGACCCGACGAAGGGTGCCGCGGAGAACGCGACGGAGATGACCACGGCCGGTCGGGCGATCCAGACGCTGTCGGCCACGGTCGCCGTCCGGGACGCCAGGATCGGGGGCCGCAAGGTGAAGAAGGGCCAGGCGATCGTGCTCGACCCGGACGACGGCCTCGTCGCGGCGGCTGACGACATGACCGAGGCGGTGCTCGCTGCCGTGGCGAAGCTGGCGCCGGGCTTCGAGCTCGTGACCATGTACTACGGCGCCGACGCGGACCTCGCGGGAGCGGAGCTGCTCGCCCGCCAGATCGGGGAGCGCGTTCGCGGTGCCGAGGTCGAGGTCGTCCACGGTGGCCAGCCCTATTACCACTACCTGATCTCGGCCGAGTAGGCCGTGCCCGAGATCACGGCCCGTCCGCGCCGGGCCGGACGCGTCGTCGCGCCACCGACCGAGCCTGGCGAGCTGGTCCGCAGCCCGATCGGCCAGTCCGGCCTGCCCGGCGCCAGCGTCCTCGCCCGTACCGGCGGCCGGCTCGGGGTTCGCACGGTCCGCGACCTGTTGTTTCACCTCCCGCGCCGGTATGACGACCTCCGCGAGCTCCGCCGGGTCATCGACCTGCGCTACGTCGCCGACGGCGAGGTCGTGTCGGCCCGCGTGCGGGTGGCAGACATCCACGTTGAGCCGTCGTTCCGGCGGCGCGTCCAGCGGACCATTGCCCGCCTCGAGGACGAGACCGGTGCGGTCGACGCGACGTGGTTCGGGCGGCGGTACATCGAGCGCCGGCTGCACGCCGGCGACCGGGTCGTGGTCAGCGGCCGCCTCAAGCGGTTCGGGCGCCGCCTGACGCTGGACAACCCCGACTTCCAGCTCGACACTGAGGATGCGGAGTTCCTGCACGTCGGCCGGATCGTGCCGGTGTACCGGCTCACCGCCGGCCTGACGGCGAACCGGTTGCGCCTCGCGGTCCGGGCGGCGCTCGACGTGGCCGGCGGCCGCTACCCCGAGTACCTGCCGGCCGCCCTGCAACACGCTGAGGATCTGCCCGGTATCGGCGCGGCCCTCGAGGAAGCCCACTATCCCTCGTCATTCGAGGAACGGGACCGGGCCCTCCTCCGGCTGGCCTACGACGAGCTCCTGGCGCTGCAGCTCGGGATGGTCGGCCGGCGCCGCGAGCGAGGTCATGCGATCGGACGGGCGATCGAGATCGACGAGTCGGTCGACAGCGTCTTGCGCGCCTCGCTCGTCGACTCGCTCTCGGCCAAGCTCGGTCGGGACGTCACCCTGACCGCCGACCAGGAGCGGACGCTCGACGAGATTCGGACGGACCTCGCTCGCCCGACGCCGATGCTGCGGCTGCTGCAGGGCGACGTCGGGTCCGGCAAGACGGCGGTCGCCGCGTACGCCCTGGCAGGCGCCGCCAAGGCCGGGCTGCAGGGCGCCCTGCTCGCTCCCACGGATCTCCTCGCGCGGCAGCATCACGCGACCATGACCGACCTCCTGGAGCGGGCCGGCATTCCGGTGACCCTGCTCACCGGGTCGTTGAGCGGGCAGGGGACCCAGAATGCCCTGGACGCCCTGCGCTCGGGGCAGGCCGAGGTCGCGGTCGGGACCCACGCGCTCATCCAGGCGCGCGTCGAGTTCGCCCGCCTGGGACTGGTCGTGATCGACGAGCAGCATCGCTTCGGCGTCGAGCAGCGCAGCCAGCTGGAGGCGAAGGCGGGCGGGGTCGCGCCCCACGTCCTGCTCATGACGGCCACGCCGATCCCGCGGACGCTGGGGCAGGTCCTGTACGCGGATCTCGACGTCTCGACCCTCCATACGCCGCCGGAGGGCCGGATCGCCGTCCAGACCGGGATTCGACATCCGGATGAGCTCGATGGGCTGTGGTCCTTCGTTGCCTCCGAGGCCGCGGCCGGCCACGCGATCTTCGTGGTGGTCCCCGCGATCGAGGAGTCAGACGACGAGGGCTCCGTTGCCGCCGAGACCGAATCGGAGCGCCTCAAGGCACTGCTCCCGAACCTCAGGATCGGCCTCGTCCATGGTCGGATGAAGGCCGTCGATCGCGACCGTGAGCTCGGTCGGCTTCGCGATGGCGACCTCGACCTGCTCGTCGGAACAACCGTTCTGGAGGTCGGCGTCGACGTGTCGCGCGCGACCGTCATGGTCGTCGAGGCTGCCGATCGCTTTGGCCTCGCGCAGCTCCACCAGCTGCGGGGCCGGGTCGGCCGGGGCGACGCGGCTTCCTTTGCGGCGCTTGTTTCCGGCGCCGCTCCGAACACGGCGGCGTGGAAGGAGCTGGTCGCGGGGCGGCGTCCGCCGGAGACCACGGAACAAGCACGGCTTGTCGCGGTGGCGCAGACCAATGACGGCTTCGTCCTGGCGGAGCGGGACTGGGAGCTGCGCCGAGAGGGCGACGTGCTTGGCCTGACCCAGAGCGGCCTGCCGCGCCTCCGCGTGGCGTCGTTGCAGGACCCGGCGCATCGGGAGCTGGCCGTCCGGGCGCGCGCCGCCGCCGAGCGCCTCCTCGATAGCGGCGCCGATCTCAACGACACCGCACCCGACCTGCGGTCGGAGCTGGCGCGCGGTTGGCTGGCCCTGGTCTTCGCCGGCGAGCCGGGTGGCGGCGCCTGAGTTGGCCGACGCCGGGCGCGTCATTGCCGGGTCGGCCCGGGGTGTGCGGCTGAGGGCGCCGAAATCGGACGCCCGGCCGCTGGCCGATCGGGTGAAGCAGACGCTGTTCGCGATCCTCGAGCCCCAGCTTCGCGGGCGTGCCTTCCTGGACCTGTTCGCCGGCAGCGGGGCGGGCGGCATCGAGGCGCTGTCGCGCGGGGCGGATCGAGCGGTCTTCGTCGAGCGGGAACGGGAGGCGGTCGCCGCGATCGATGCCAACCTTCGGGCCGCGCATTTCGGCGAGCCGCAGGCCCGCGTGGCCCGTGCGGACGCGCTGGGCTGGCTAGCCGACGCCGGGGCCAGGAGTGGCCCGTTCGCGGTCGTCTTGATCGACCCGCCGTACGACCAGCCGGAGCTGCTCCGGAGTTCGTTGGCCGCGATCGAAGCGGCTGGACCGGACGGCATCCTTGCGACCGACGGGGTCGCCGTCGCCAAGCACTTCTGGCGGGACCCGCCGGCCTCAGGCGGGCTGCTAGCATCGGTCCGCGAGCGTCGCTTCGGTGAGACGGCGCTGACGTTCCATCGCTGGCTGGCCGAGGCCGACGCGCGGCAGACGGGCGAGGAGGCTGGATGAAGGTCGCGCTCTACCCGGGCTCGTTCGATCCGATTACGAACGGCCACCTCGACATCCTGCAGCGCGCCCTGGCGGTCTTCGATCGCGTCGTCGTCGCGGTCCTCGAAAACCCCCGCAAGACCCCGCTCCTCGACGCGCCGACGCGGGTCGCGATCATCCAGGAAGCAGTCGCCGATGCCGGCCTGCCGACCGAGCGGGTCGAGGTCACGACCTTCGGCGGGCTCACCGTGAACGCGGTCCACGCCAATGGCGCGCGGTCCATCGTCCGCGGGCTGCGCGCGATCTCCGACTTCGAGGCCGAGCTGCAGCTCGCTCACAACAATCGCCGGCTTGCGCCGGATCTCGACACGGTGTTCTTCATGACCGCCGTCGAGCACGGCTACGTGAGCTCGAGCCTGGTCAAGGAGATTGCCGGCTTCGGTGGCGACGTCAGCTCGATGGTGCCGCCGGCAGCCGGCCGGGCTATCGCCGGGGCACTCAAAACGGGCTGACACCGGCGGCGGGCCGACCGGCCCGTGCCATAATCCGCGCGACGGCACCCCCCAGCCGAGAGGCCCAGCCCTGGACATCATCTTCCTGCTTGAGCGACTGGAGGCGCAGATCGCGAGCGGCACCAACGTGCCGCTGACCGGCAACGTGATGGTCGCCCGGGACGCGATTCTCGACCTGATCGATCAGCTGCGCGTTGCCATCCCGGAGGAGGTCCGCGCCGCGAAGCGCATCAACTCCGAGGGTGAGCGGATCCTGGAGAAGGCCCACGAAGAGGCATCGCGGATTCTGAGCCGGGCCCAGGAGCAGGCGGCCTTCCTGATCGAGGAGCGCGGGTTGACCGAGGCTGCGGAGGCAGAGAGCCGACGGATCATCGACGAGGCTTCAGGCACCGCCGAGGAAGTTCGCCGCGGTGCCGACGCGTACGCCGCCCAGGTGCTGCACGACCTGGAGTCAGAGTCGCTGAAGGTGCTGGCCGGGATCCGGCGCGGCATCGATGTCCTCGACGAGCGGCACCACGGCGTCCGGGCGGCGCCGGGCGACCGGCGGGTCGGACTGGCTGACCTGGGCGCCGAGGATCCACAGCTCGAGCCGGCCAACCACGATGAGGACGGGGACGAGGGCATCCGCGCGCTGTTGCGATGACCGCCGCGGCCCCGCTGACCTTCCCGCTCGCCGGCCTCCTGGGCGAACCGGCAGGGACGACCCGGTCCTACGAGATCCACGCCGCCACGATCCCGTTGCCCGACGATCTCGAGCTGGTCGAGCCCCTTGAAGGACGCGTCGAGATCAGCCGCACGAACCGGGGCGTCCTCGTCCGCGCCGACATCGAGACCGCCATCGCCGGCGAGTGCGCCCGCTGCCTCCGCGACATCGAGGTCCCGATCAGCGTGCACCTCGTCGAGGAGGCCCTGCCGAGTGTCGACCCGGTCGGTGGCAAGCCCCTCGACCGAGCGACGGAGCCCGATGTCGCCCGCCTCACCGATCACCACGAGCTGGACTTCGGAACACTGGTGGCCGAGGCGATCTCGCTGGCCGAACCGATCGCGCCGCTGTGCGAGGCGGCCTGTCCGGGGCTGTGCCCGACCTGTGGCGAGCGCCTGGGCCCGGGGCACACGGCCCACGATGCCGACGGGATCGATCCACGGCTGGCGGCACTCCGGGCCTTCGTGGTCGACGATGCGGCCGAGGATGGAGCGACCGTCGAAGCCGGGGCCGAACGCGGCCCCACGGTCGACGCTCGCGCCGAGAACGAGTAGACTCCGCGGTCGGTCGGGCAATGCCTTCAACGCGCGGCCGTTCCCCAGTTCCGAACCGCGCAGGCGCTGCCCGCGCCGCGTGAACGCTGACTCGATACGCATCGAAAGGAGCCGGTCGACACCATGGGTGTGCCCAAGCGCAAGGTCTCCCACGCACGGCAGGGCGACCGGCGCGCGCACCTGGCGCTCGCCCTGCCACAGCTCGAGGAGTGCCCGCACTGCCACCAGCCGAAGCGGGCCCACCGCGCCTGCCTGAACTGCGGCTACTACGGCGGGCGACCGGTCCTCGAGATCAAGACCAAGGACGAGTCGAAGCCAGCATCGTAGGAAGCCCTGCCCGCCGTTCGCCGAGCTCAGCCCAAGGCGGCGACGAGCACGAGAGCGAGCGCACTTGAACGTGCGTGAGCGAACGAGCGCAGGAGCCAACGCAGGGATGAGCCGGTGAGCGAGCAGGCAGTTCGCATCGCGGTGGACGCGATGGGTGGTGACCATGGCCCGGCCGAGGTCGTGCCCGGTGCCCTGAGCCACGCGACCGCACATCCCGAGGACACGGTCCTGCTCGTCGGCGACGAAGCCAGGCTGCGGGCGATCGCGCCGAAGCTGCCGCCCAACGTCGAGGTGGTCCACGCGTCCCAGGTCATCGAGATGGACGAGCACCCCGCCCGGGCGATGCGTGAGAAGAAGGACGCCTCGATCCTCGTCGCCTGCGAGCTCGTCCGCAACGGCAAGGCTGACGCGGTCGTGACGGCGGGCCACACCGGGGCCGGCATGGCCGCCGCGGTCCTGCGCATCGGCCGCCTGGCCGGCGTCGACCGGCCCGCCCTCGCGGTCCAGGTGATCCGCGCCGGGACGCCCGTCGTGCTGCTCGACATCGGCGCCAACCCCGACTCGTCGCCCGAGAACCTCGCCCAGTACGCCCGCATGGGCAGCGTCTTTGCCGAGCGCGTGCTGGGCGTCGAGCGGCCGCGGGTCGCCCTGCTGTCGATCGGCGAGGAGAAAGGCAAGGGCGACCTGCGGATCCAGCGCGCGACGGAGCTCCTGGACGGGACCGCGCTCAACTTCGTTGGCAACGTCGAGGGCACGGACCTGACCGGCGACGTCGCCGATGTGGTGGTCACCGACGCGGTCGCCGGCAACGTGGTGATCAAGTTCTTCGAGGGCCTGTCGACATTCATCTTCGACCTCTGGCGCGACGAGTTCCAGGGATCACTCCGCGGCCGGCTGGCATACCTCCTGCTGCGGCCGGGGATCGCCCGGATTCGCGGCATCTTCGACTACGAGCGGGTGGGCGGCTCGCTCCTGCTCGGGATCAAGGGGACCGTGATCATCACCCACGGCCGGGCCCGGCGGCGGATGGTCGGCTACGCGTGCGAGGTGGCCGCACGGGCCGCGCGGGAGCAGGTGCCGCAGCGCATCGCCGAGGGGCTCCGGGAGGACGCTGCCCGGCTCGACGAGGTCGGCGTGGGACTGGACCGGGCGGCTCCGGATTCGACGATCGACGCGGAGGTGGCGCGGTGAGCGGCCCGAGCCTGTCGGTTGGGCGCGGCGTGATCGTCGAGATGGCCCGCCTCGCGGCGCTCGAGGTGCCCGAGGTGCTCCGTGTCGCGCGCGGCGGGCCGCGCTGGCGGGCGATGCTGGTCGGGCCGGCGATCCGGGTCCGCGTCCGTGGCGACGAGGTCAGCCTGCGCCTGTGGCTGATCGCCCGGCCTGGGGCGGACCTGACCATCCTCGGGACGGGGGTCCGGGCCGCGGTGGGCGCCGCCGTGGAGCGCCTGCTCGGGCTGCGGCTCGGCTCCGTCAGCGTGGTGGTAGATGGCATCGGGGGCTGAATCCTCGGGCCGATGGCCTCCCGGAGCTCGGCCTCGGACCTCGGAGAGCGGGCGATGACAGACCGGGGAGGGTGCCGACCCTCGGACAGAGTCCGTTCCCTGCGGGCGGGGCGCCGGGTCGCGCTTTCAGCCGTCTTCGAGGCCGAGTTCGGCCAGCGGACCGCAACCGCGGTGCTGGAGCGTCTCCTGGCAGAGACCGAGGCGGACCCCGGAGCCGCCGAGCTGGCCCGCCGAATCGTGGCCGCCGTCGTCGAGAATCGACCGCAGATCGACGCCCGGATCGAGGCCGCCGCGCCCCAGTATCCGGTCGTCCAGCTGGCCCGGATGGACCGGGCGCTGCTCCGTTGCGCCATCGGTGAGGTGCTACACTCCGCGACGCCGGCCCGGGTGGCGATCGCCGAGTGGGTCGAACTCGCACGCATCTTCAGCGGGGACCCGATGCGACGCCTCATGAACGGCGTCCTCGGGCGGATTTCACGAGAGACAAGCGGCGTCCAGGCGTCGACACCGAACCCCGAGGAGGGAGTCAGTGGCCACCACCTACGATCGACTGAAGAAGATCGTCGTCGAGCAGCTCGGCGTCGATGAGGACGAGGTCAAGCCAGAGGCGTCCTTCGTCGACGATCTGAACGCGGACTCCCTGGACCTCGTGGAGCTCATCATGAGCCTCGAGGAGGAGTTCGGGACCGAGATCTCCGACGAGGACGCGGAAAAGATCCGAACAGTCGGCGACGCCGTCGAGTACATCGACGAGCGGACCACCTGAGCGCCGGCTCCGGACAACTCCTTCCGGCCGCGCCGATCAGCACGGGATCGTGGATCGCGCGGACGCTCTCGCCGGGCGGCTCGGCCTCCCGATCAGGGACCGCCGGCTTCTCGCCCAGGCGCTGACCCACCGCTCGTGGGTCCACGAGCACCCCGACGACGCGATCGGGCACAACGAGCGACTCGAATTCCTCGGCGACGCCGTCGTCAACCTGGTCATCGCGGCCGCGCTGTACGCGCGTCATCCCGATGATGACGAGGGCATCCTCTCGAGCCGCCGCGCCGCCATCGTCAACGCCGCGGGCCTGGCCCGGCTGGCGACCCGGATCGGCCTCGGCAGCTACCTCGCCCTGGGCGAAGGCGAAGCTCGCCCGGTCGGCCGGCGCCCCTCCATCCTCGCCTCGGCCTTCGAGGCGCTCGTCGGTGCCGCCTTCCTTGACCTCGGCTGGGAGCCGACCGAGCAATGGCTGGTGAACGTCGCTCGGCCCGAGATCGACGCCTCCCTTCCGCCGCAGGCCCTGAAGAGTCCCAAGAGCCGGCTGCAGGAGCTGCTCCAGCAGACCAAGGGCGTCCGCCCGAAGTACCGGATCGTCGAGGCTGCCGGCCCCGACCATGAGCGCGTCTTCCGCATCGAAGCGCTGGTTGGCGACGAGGTCGTCGGGGTGGGGGTCGGGCCGTCCCGGCGAGCCGCGGAAACGGCCGCCGCGGGGGAGGCGCTGGCACTCCTCGAGGCACGCCAGGCTGCGGCCGCAGGCAGCCAGTGACGGCCCGGGAGGAGCCCGCCACGGGCGCCGCGCGGCTGCTGTCCGTGCGCGTGCAGGGCTTCAAGTCGTTTGCCGAGAAGACCCAGGTCACCTTCGGGCCTGGCATCAGCGCGGTCGTCGGCCCCAACGGCTCCGGCAAGAGCAACCTCGCCGACGCCCTTCGGTGGGCCCTCGGCGAGCAGGGCCGGGCGCTCCGCTCGCGTCGTTCTGAGGACGTCATCTGGGCCGGCTCCGAGCGGCGCGCGGCGGTCGGCATGGCGGACGTGCAGCTGACGCTCGACAACGGGGACGGCCTGCTGCCGGTCGATTTCGAGGTCGTGGAGCTCGGCCGGCGGCTCTACAGGTCGGGCGAGAACGACTACCTGCTCAACCGCCAGCGAGTCCGGCTCAAGGACCTGCTGGACCTCCTCGATGCCGCCCATCTCGCCGAGAACGCCTTCCTGTTCATCGGCCAGGGCATGGTCGACCAGGCGCTCGCGCTGCGGCCCGAGGAGCGTCGCCCGCTGTTCGAGGAGGTCGCCGGAGTTCGGCGTCACGACCGCCGACGGCGGCGAGCCGAGGAGCAGCTCGCCGAGTCCGAGGCCAACCTGGCGCGCACCGAGGACATCCTCGGCGAGCTCCGGCCGCAGGCCCGGCGGCTGGCGGCACAGGCGGAGCAAGTGGCGAGCCGGCGCAGCGCGGCTGATGAGCTGGCCGCTGGACTGCTCGCCGCAGCCCACGCGCGCTGGCACGCGGCCGCGGCCCGCCTGCGGTCGGCAGGCGATCGGGCAGATGAGCTGCGCACCGCGGTCGATGCCGCCCTCGCCGCACTGACCGCCGCAGAGGAAGAGGCTGCCACGGTGGCCCGTGGCCTCGCCAGCCGGGCGGCGGTCGAAGCCGACCGCCGGACGGAGCTCGACCGCGCTCGAGCCGCGCTGACCGGGCTTCAGCTCCGCGACGGGCGCCTCGACTCGGAGCTCGGGGCGACGAGCCGCGAGCGAGCCCGGCTTGCCGCCGAGCGTGCCGCGGCCGAGGCGGACCTGGCCGCCCAGCGGCACCTCCTCGACGAGCCTGTTGAAGCGGTTGATGGTGCGCTCGCGCAGGAGCTCGGCGAGGTGAGCGGCCTCCTCGCGGCTGCGCTCGACGAGGTCGCGGCCGCGCGGGCGCAGTCAACCGAATCAGCCGCGCAAGCGGCGGATCTCGAGCGCATGGCCGCCGCC
>DASQFM010000147.1:0-6507 GCA_035633135.1 Candidatus Eiseniibacteriota bacterium | reverse complement strand
GTCTTCTTCACGAGCCTGGTGCCGGCCACGATCGCCGGTTTCGCCGCCGCCACCCTGGCGCTGTACGCAGCTGTCGCCGCCTTCGTGATCCTGCTGGTCGGCGTCTTCGTCGAGGGCATCTAGGGCCTGTCTCGGCAGGTCAGCATCGGCGCCATCCAGGCGCGTCGACTCACTCGAGGCTGGTCCAACGCTCCTCGGCCGACGACCGCAGGACGGCGTCGACGAAGCGCAGCGCCCGGGCGCCGGCCTCGAGCGTCGGGTACGACGGGACCGCCATCTCGCGCACGTCCGAGGCCTCGAGGCCGTCCGCGATCGCGGCGTAGAACGGGCGGAACAGGTCGCGCAGGGCGTCGGACCAACCCTCCGGATGGCCGGCCGGCAGCGGTGGAATCCCGGGGACGGGGGTTGGATCAGGCTCGCGGATGAGGGTGGCCGACGCGTCCCGAGACAACACCAGCAGGCGTTCCGGCCGTTCCTGCTCCCAGGCAAGCGACTGCCGCTCGCCGGCGATCTCGAGCGAGAACGCATTCTTGTGGCCAGGCGAGACCTGGCTGATGACGCACGAGCCTCGCGCTCCGCCCGCGAAGCGGACCAGGATCGTGGCGGCATCCTCCGAGGTGATCGTGATCTCATCGGTCTCGCCCGCCGCCTTCGTGAACGCCTCGCCCCCGGCCCGCCGCGGCCGGTGCCGCATCGGCATGAACGTCGCGAGGTCGGCGAAGACCGCCTCGATGCGCCGGCCGGTCACGAATTCCGCCGTGTCGAACCAGTGGGTCCCGATGTCGGCCACGGCCCGGGACGCTCCGCCCGCAGCCGGGTCGACGCGCCAGTTCCAGTCGGTCGGGTCCGCCAGCCAGTCCTGGAGATACGCGCCGTGGACGAGCCGGAGCGTGCCCAGATCGCCCTGTGCGACGAGCTCCCGGGCTCGCTTGACCATCGGGTAGCCGCGGTAGGCGAACGCCACCATGGCGTGGCGCCCGGTCGTCCGGTTGATCTCGACCAGCTGCTCGGCACCCTCGGAGTCGGTGGCGATCGGTTTCTCGAGGACGACATGCTTGCCGGCCTGCATGGCCATCGACGCCATCGCCACGTGCGTCGTGTTCGGCGTGCAGATGTGGACGACGTCGATCTCGGGGTCGGTGAGGAGCTCTTCGGCGTCGGCCGTGGAGCGCGCCACGCCGAGCGCCGCTGCCTTGGCCGCGGCCCGCTCCGTGTCGGTGCCCGCCAGGGCGACGACCTCGGCGTAACCGGTCCGCCGGATGGCGTCGACATGATGCGGCCCCACGAACCCTGCACCGATGACCGCCGCGCGGATGAGGGGTGCCATCACGCGTTGCCCAGAGCCTGCACCGGCGTCGCCGCGGCGTTGCCCGGCACGCCGGCGAGGAGCCGCTGCAGGAATGCGATCCCGTCAGTGGCGATCGCGTCCTGGCTCCGCTCGACGGGCCGCCAGATCGCGGCCGCCCGGGCGATCGTCTGGTTCTCCGAGGTGAACGACTCGATGCAGATCGGCCCACGGTAACCGACCTCGGCGATCGCCGCGGCAATCGCGGGCCGGTCGAATTCGCCGTTGCCCCGGGGCGCGTCGCCCGGGCCAGCGAGTCGCTCGAAGCCGCCGGCGCCTACGAGATCGTCATCGCCCTCCCAGATCCGGGCGTCGTTTGCGTAGTAGCGTGACCGCGGACGGGCGAGCGAATCGCCCGTGGTGATGGTGCCGCGGAACCGCTGACGTCACGGAGCGCAACTGAGGGTTCGGCTCGATGGCCAGGTCCCGACGGGCTGTGCCGACTGGCACGGTCACCTTCCTGTTCAGCGACATCGAGGGGTCCACACAGCTGGTCCAGGAGCTCGAGTCGGCGGACTATCGCGAGCTGCTCGAGCGGCACCAGCGTCTCCTCCGCGCCGCATTCGCGGCACACAGCGGGATCGAGCGCGGCACGGAGGGCGACTCCTTCTTTGTCGTCTTCCGCGATGCGTCCTCGGCAGTGGCGGCGGCCGTCGAAGCCCAGCGTTCGCTGCAGTCGGCTGGTTGGCCGCCTGGCTACGAGGTCCGCGTGCGCATGGGCCTGAATACTGGCGAGGGGATCCGCGGCGGTGACGACTACATCGGCGTCGATGTCAACCGTGCCGCGAGGATCGCCTCCGCCGCCCATGGGAGCCAGGTGCTCGTGTCCGAGTCGACGCGGGCATTGTCGGATCGACACCTGCCCAGCGGTGTTGCACTCCGCGACCTGGGCGAGCAGCGCCTCAAAGGCCTCGCCTTGCGAGAGCGCGTGTACCAGCTGGACGTCGATGGCCTGCGCTCCGAGTTCCCGCCGCTTCACAGCGAACCGGCGCGCGCAACCCATCTCCCGCGGCGCCTGACGAGCTTCGTGGGGCGGCGCCGCGACCTCGACGAAGTCCAACGCCTTCTGGTCGGGAGCCGCCTCGTGTCGCTCGTCGGATCTGGCGGCGCGGCCTACCAGATGCACCGCGCCGAGCCGAAACGCTTCCGCGTCGCCTTGACACTCGACCCCTCAGGCGCCCGGGTATCCCTCCCGTTCCCAATTCGAGTGCAGGCTCCCTGCGAGGCCGGCGAGGGAACGCACTCCCACGACCTTCCATTGGCCCGAACGGCAGGTATCACGCTCAGGGCACGTTCCCTGGGGAAATATGATGGCGTCGACGCATTTCACGACGGCGGGGCGCCGCCTGCCCATCAGCTATAAGTGGTGAGTCGTCGTATGGAACAAGGCACGAGGTCCACGCAGGCGCCGATCGGATTGGCAGAACGGCTTGCCCGGTACGGTGCAGGGTCGGCGCTCGCAAGCGGCATCCTCGCCGCGCTGAGCGCCGTCTTCCTGGTCCTGTTCTACGCCTTCGAGGCGCCCGCCATTCTCGAATCCGGGGACACGAACGCCTTCGCGCCGGCGGGTCGAACCAACGACGCGCTCCTGGGACTCGCCGCGCTGGCAGCCATCCCGGCCGCATTCCGGCTTCACCAAAGTTGGCGAATGAAGACGGGGCGCTCGAGCACCGCGAGCACCGCCAGTCTCGCTCTTGGCGTTACGTCCATGATCGGCCTGGGGATCTTCCTGCTGCTCTTCGCGGTCGGGCTGATCAGCGCAAAAGCCTCAGGATTCTCGACGATCGGGTTGGGAGGGCTCGGCCTCTGGGTGCTGCTCGTCAGCGCCGGCCGCGCCGACAACGCGCTGCGAGGTCGCCTGCGCTGGATCGGGATCGTCACCGGTATCGGGAACCTGCTCCTCGCAGCTGCCTTTGTCGGCGCGGGCGGGACCGAGGCGGTCGACGATCCCGAGGCTGTATTCCGGATGCCCCTCCTGCTCGTCGGGTTCCTGGCCGGCGTCATCGCATCGGAGATCGGCTACCCGATCTGGGCCATCTGGCTCGGCCGTCGGCTCAGGGCGATGAACGCGGCCGCCTGATCTTCAGGTCGGCCGCTGGCTGGTTGACAGGCGCCACGAACCAGTGACGGATCTCGGGATCCGATACGAGGATGCCTGGAGGCGCATCGGCCGAGCCAGGTCAGCCTGCGCAAGGCGCCCTCCCGTGGAGAACCTCGGGCGGGGGGACCTCGCCTCAACGAGCGGACTTATCCTCGCCGCGTGAAACCGAACCCGCCCTACCTGGCCACGGTCGGCGACGCTGGCTCCCGGGGTGGGGCCGCGTGATCGCCTGATTCGGCTGAGCTCGTCAGGGCCGCGTCGAGCCGGGCGATGAACGGCTTGGCCTGGAGCCGAACGAGGATCTCGCGAGCGGCCTCCGCGGCGACCCGGACGTCCGGGTCGGCGGGGTCGAGGAGCAAAGCCATGTCGAGCCCGCAAAGCGCCTCGTCCCAGGCCAGGCCAAGGTCATGCCAAGCGCGAAGGGCGTTCCGGTACAGGGCGATGGCATCCCCCGTCCGCCCCTCGAGGGCAGCAACGCCGGCCCGGATTGTGATCGCGTCGGCGTCGAGCGCAGGCCCGTGCATGCCGCTCGCCTCCAGGTCCGCGAGATCGGCGCGCGCCGCATCGGCGTTGCGATCCCAAAGGGCCGCGCGAGCGGGATACGGCAGCCCGTCGGGCGACGCCGTCAGCTCGATCCCCAAGCGGAATCGCTCCCGCGCATCGCCCAGTCGCCCAGCCGCGAACGCCACGAATGCCCGGGACCACTCGAGGTAGGCGATCCGGTACACGTCGGTCGCGCCCTCGTAGAGGCGCTCCAATTCGTCGACCTGCTCGGCGATCGTTTCGCCGCGATAGGCGTGAAACACGATCGACGACAGCAGCAGCTCCACCAGGTCGGACGATTCGAATCCCTCGTCAAGCGCCTCGTCGAGCACGCCGACGGCCCAGTCCCACTCGCCTACGCGACGGGCGGCATCGGCCGCGTTGCCGATCACCAACGTGGCGTGGTACCCGAGCCGGCGGGTTGCCGCAATGCCCGCGCGGCCGATCTCCAGTGCGGCCCGTGGATCCATGTGCGACTCGGTCCCGAGCCGGTTGCCGATCGCCCGAGTCAGCGTGTCCGCCAGGCCGTGCTTCTCGGCGAGCTCCTGGCCCGCCCGCAGAAGAGCGATGCCCTCGATGGAGCGGCCGTCCTGGGCAAGCGCCGAGCCCTTCGTCACGAGCGTGTCGGCGACAATTGAAGCCAGGTCCAGGTGTTCGGCGCTCCGCAACACCGGGTCGGCGATCTCGATCGCCTGCTGAAGGTTTCCCGTGAGGTAATGCGCCCGAGCGAGCTGGCTGCCGAGCGCCGCCAGCGTCGCGGCATCATCAAGGTCGGCGAACTCGAGTGTCGCGGCCTCGAGCAGGGGCAGCGCCACGTCGCTGTTCCGCGCGGTGATCAGGGCGCGCCCGAGGGCAGCGATCGTACCGGCGAGCCCGGATCGATCACCGAGCTGACGTCGCACGGACATCGCGTGCCTCAGGTGCTCTTCGGCGGCTTCGTATCGACCGCCGGCATATGCCGTTTCGCCGGCACGATCGAGGAGGCCGGCCGTCTCGGCCGGGTCGGTCGTGACCGTCAGCGCCTGCTCGAGGAAGGCCAGGGCCTGGTCGTGCGAGCCGAGGCTGGTCGCCCGTTGGGCAGCCGCCGTCAGCGCGATCCTGGACTGTGCCGCGACGGCATCGGCCTCCGGACCCTCAGGGCTGTTGCGGTACGCCGCGAGGTAATGGCCGGCGAGACCGCCGGCGATCTCGTCGGTGTCCAGCGTTTCGAAGAACCGAGCGGCAGCGAGGTGGCGGTTCTTGCGGTCGCGCTTCGCGAGCGTGTTGTATGCGACCTCGCGGATCAGGGCCTGCACGAACGCATATTGGCCCCGCTCGGGACTGCGGGGATCGGTCTCGAGGGTCAGGATCTCGTGCCGGACGAGTGAGCCCAGGCGGGTCGCGAGGTCATCCTCGTCGAGCCCGCTCACCGCGACGATCCCCGCGCGGGTGAAGCTCTGGCCGAGGACGGCGGCATCGGACGCGAGGGCCCGCTCGGTGGCGGGCAGGGCGTCGAGCCGGGACGCAATGAGCTCGGTGAGGGTCTCCGGGACGGCGAGGCTGGTGAGATCGCCGCTCGGACGGTAGACATCACCGTCGAGGGCGAGCTTGCCTTCGGAGAGGAGCATCCGGACGGTCTCGACGGCATAGAGCGGGACCCCTTCGGCACGGGCGACGATCGCCCGTTCCGCGCTCATCGGAAGGCCCGGCACGAGCCCGGCGAGGAGCTCGTGCATCGCGGCGTCGGGCAGCGGCTCGAGGAAGATCGAGCTGAAGCTCCGCTTGCCCGCGCCCCAGTCGGGTCGGCGCTCGATCAGCTCGGGTCGGGCGAGGGTCACGACGTAGATCGGGCAGGTCCGGCTCCATTCGAGGAGGTGGTCGACGAAGTCGATGAGACCGCTGTCCGCGTAGTGGAAGTCCTCGAAGACCATGACGACCGGGGCCGACAAGGTCATCCGTTCGAAGAACGTCCGCCACGCCGCGAACAGCTCATCCGAGGCCACGAGGCCCGCGTCGATGCCGAGCAGGGCGAGGAAGGCGGACTCGATCCATCGTCGGTCGGCGTCGTCAGGGACATGCTGAGAGACCGTCTCGGCCACCTTCGCTCGAGTCGTCGGCTCATCGTCCGTCTCGAGGAGGCCCGCCCGCCGGCGGACCATCTCGCCCAGGGCCCAGAACGTGATCCCATCGCCATAGGCCGGCGACCGTCCGTCGTGGAACCATGCCGTCTCGACGAGGCCGTCCATGTACTTGCTGAACTCCCAGGCGAGTCGCGTCTTGCCGATCCCGGCCGGTCCGATGACCGAGACAAGCCGGGCGCGCCGCTCCCGCGTCGTTGCGTGAAAGAGGTCCTTGAGCAGGCGCAACTCATCGTCCCGGCCGACGAAGGGCGCCTCGAGCGCGTCAGTCCGGTTCCGGCCACCGACCTCGGCGACGACGCGCAGCGCGCGCCAGGCCGGCACCGGGCTCGCCTTGCCCTTCAGGACGTGCTCACCGGCCGGCTCGAACGCGATGGCTCGCGATGCGGCGCGCTGCGTCG
>DASQFM010000146.1:0-20080 GCA_035633135.1 Candidatus Eiseniibacteriota bacterium | reverse complement strand
GGCGGGCTGGGCAATCATCCGGGACTCTGCTCGTGGATTTGTTGCGTCACTCTTCGCAGGGCTGCTGCTCGCTCCCTACTCGCTGCTCTACGCCTTCTCGATCCTGCTGCTCGCCGTGAAGCCTGGATTGGAGTTCGCACCTCGCACGGTGCGAGCACTCGCGCTCACCGCGAATCTGGCCCGGTATGCTCCCGCCGCCTTCATCATCTGGAGCTTGGTCGGGCTCAGCCGATGTCTGTCGCTCGGAGGCACCTCGATTCGCGCCGTGCTGAATCGAGGCGATCCGCGCTAGCTGGGCATCACCTGCCATCCCTATGTGACGGCCCGACCGGAGGCCGCTGGTACGATCACACGCCATGAAGAGACTCGTGCTCGCTGGGGGGACGGCAACGCGCCTGTTCCCGCTGACGATCGTCGGCGCTTGTCGACGTGCGTCCCATGCTCGCCGGGGCAGGCCGGCCCGTGGTCGAGACCGCCACCCTGCGGCGCGACCAGACGGTCCGCATCCCGCCGCACGTGGCGCATTGCTTCCTCGCCGTCGAGCCGCTGGAGCTGCTCTACATCGTCACGAACGAGTACGACGCCTCCGACGAGCGCGGTTTCGCCTCGGACGATCCGGACGCGGCGGTGCCGTGGCCGCGCGTCGCGACCCCCGACGGCCGGGCCGATCTTCTCCGATCGAGACCAGCGCAACCCGTCCGTCACGGAGCTGGTCTCCCAGCTTCGGCCCGTAGAGCCCTCCCTATACTCCCGACGTGACGAAGCGAACCGCCCTCATCACGGGCATTACCGGCCAGGACGGCTCGTACCTCGCAGAATTGCTGGTCGACAAGGGCTACCGCGTCGTCGGGATGACCCGGCGCTCCAGCACGGCCGCCGGAGAGCGGATCGACCACCTCACGGGGCGGATCGAGCTGGTGCAGGGCGACCTCCTCGACGAGCCTCGCTGATCTCCGCAATGAAGGATTCGCAGCCGCAGGAGGTCTACAACCTCGCCGCTGTTACGGGGGTTGTGGCTGGCAAGGCGCCCAGTTCCGGGCGGCGGAGGGTGGGGACCGCCGCGAGGATTGAGAAACCGGCGAGCCAGAGGATCGGGAGCGCAAGCGCCGCGCTGACCGGGACAGTCCATCGACGGTTCGTCAACGCGCCCCACGAGACCAGAGCGGCGGCGATCGGGAGCCGGATCACCAGCGGAACGGCGATGTGCGGTTGATCGATCGACGCCTGGGCCAGGGGCGCGATGGCGTCCGAGAGCCACTCGCGCCAGAGCTGGCCGTCAACTGCGACCGAGGCTGCGATGAGAGCAGCCGTCGTGGCAAGAGCGATCGCAAGCCTTCCCCATT
The DNA here is from genome assembly GCA_035633135.1 of Candidatus Eiseniibacteriota bacterium. Taxonomy (GTDB): domain Bacteria; phylum Chloroflexota; class Limnocylindria; order Limnocylindrales; family CSP1-4; genus UBA5189. The sequence goes on along the minus strand of DASQFM010000146.1, from coordinate 18,737 downwards.
CACGCCTGACGGCGAACCAGATGAGTCCGATCCCCGGTGTCGCCTTGGCCAGCAGGATGAACGCCCAGGCGGCTGGGTAGCGAACCCGAGCGCGATCGCCGCGGCGATCAGCAGGTTGACGTTGCCGTAGAAGAGCTCCAGCGCGACCGGCGGAAACGCCAGTACGAGCAGCGTCCTCCGCCAGCCGAGCCAGACCACCGTGCCGAGCAGGAGCGCGGTCCACAGCCACCAGAAATCCACCCACGGCAGCCCGCCCGCCGGGGCGAAGACCCGGACCATCGGCGGCGGATAGAGGAACGCACCGAGGGTCCCGTTGGGCAGGCCGTAGGGATCCTGCGGGTCCAGGCGCCAGTAGGCGAAGGCGTCGGCACCGACGGCGCCCGAGGCCGGTCCGATGACCAGGAACCGATAGGCGAGGTACACCAGGCCGGCGATGACCAGGCCGTCCCGGACCGCCCGCCGGCGATCAAGACGGCGACGGCCATGTTCACCGGTCACGCCCGTCCCCGCGGCGAGGGCGATGTCAGGGGAGCTGGGCAACGGGGCGGTCCGACGAGGGCGACGCCGCAGTCGCGCTGCCGCGTCGATCTGCCGGCGTGCCGGCGCGAACCCAGTGCGCCCGATCCCACCACAGCGGGAAGCAGGCCGTCAGCAGGGCGGTGCTCTGCAGCCAGATCACGGGCATGGCCACGAGGCCGGCCACCGGGACGAGCCAGGCGCGATCGGTCCGTCCGGCATACCAGGCGAGCAGGATGGCGATGGGCAGCCGGACCGGCAGCGGCACGACCGACGATGTCGCCGGCGTCCCGCTGGCTCGGACCAGCGTGCCGAACCAATCCAGCCACAGCTGCGGAGCGATCAGCGCACCGAGGACGACGACGAGGCCGGTCGCGCCGAGGGCGATCGCGACATTTCGCCACTCGCGTCGGGCGATGAACCAGGCGATGCCGATCCCGGGAGTCACCTTGGTGAGCAGGATGAAGGCCCACGCCGCAGGCCATCGCAGCCCCGCCCAGATCGCCAGCGCCATGAAGAGTTGGATGTTGCCGTTGAGCAGCTCGAGCAGAACCGGAGGAAAGGCGACGATCAGCAGGGGTGCGTAGCGGCGGCCCATGATGCCGACCGCGGCCAGGTTCAGCGCCGTGAGGACGCCGATCAGGGCGGGCCACGACAGCCAGCTCAACGGCGCCATGAGCCACGCCACGGCGGGCGAGTACAGGAATGCCCGGTCGGCGCCGAGCTCGGCGCCGCGGTACAGGTTGCCGAGATCGATCGCGGCCCAGGTCCGGGCATCGATCCACAGGAACAGCCGTGGCCCCCACACCACGACGAGCACCACGTTGAAGATGAAGCCCGACAGGAGCAGGCCGTCACGGATGGCGCGCCGTCGGATGGGCGTCAGGTTCACGAACCGCTCGGGCGTCGTCATCCGGCGGGCTCCCCGGGCGCGCCAAGCGGCTTGCCAATCGGCTCGACGTTCGGTGGCTTGCGGCGTACGACCACCGAGGGCTGGAGCTCCGGTCGTGAGAGCGCCGGAATGGCCGCCAGGATGGACAGGCCGGCGAACCACAGGACCGGCAGCGCCAGGGCCGCCGAGGCCGCCACCGTCCACTTGCGGTTCGTCCGCGCTCCCCAGGCCACCAGGAGGGCCGCGAGCGGCAGGCGCACCAGGAGCGGAACGGGGATCTGGGGTTGGTCCGGCGGCTGCCGAAGCGAGAACAGCAGCTCGCGATCCAGCCATTCCCGCCACAACGGGAAGTCGATCGCCAAGGAGAGCGCGACCAGGCCGGCGGTCACCCCCAGCGCAATCGCCAGGTTGCGCCACTCGCGCCGGACGGCAAACCAGATCAGGCCGACGCCCGGCGTGACCTTGGTCAGCAGCACGAACGCCCACGCCGCCGGATAGCGGAATCCGAGCGCGATGGCGGCCGCGATCAGCAGGTGGATGTTGCCGTGATAGATCTCGACGGCGACCGGAGGAAACGCCAGGACCCACAGCCAGCGGCGCCCGCCGAGCCAGATGGCGGTCCCGACCAGGAGCGCGAGCCAGAGCCACAGGAACGTGAGCCACGGGAGCAGCGAGGCCGGCGCGAACAGCCGAGCTGTCACCGGCGAGTACACGAACGAGCCCATCGTCCCGTGCTGGAGAAAGTACGGATCCGTCAGCGAGTAGCCCCAGTAGGACAGCGCGTCGAAGCCAACCGTTCCGGCACTCGGGGCAACGACGACGAAGAGATAGGCGAGGAACGCCAGGCCGGCGGCGACGAGGCCGTCCCGAATCGCCCGTTGCCTCAGCATGAATCCATCGAACAGTCCCCACGCCGGCCCGTCAACCAGACCAATGGCCCGTCGAGGATAGTCACCTCGTCCGGCGATCACCGTCGTGAAGCGGCCCTGCCGGATGCTAGGCTGCGGCACCGTGCGGATCGCCCTGGCTCTGTATGCGCTGGCCTTCGTCGTCCGCGCGGCGGCCATCGCGCTCTTTCCGGACCCGGCCTACCCGGACTCCTACTACTACGTCAACGTCGCCCGCTCGATCGCCGCGGGCCACGGCCTGACCGTCGACTTCATCTGGATCTTCGCCGAGGTGGGCAGCCGGATCCCCGATCCGGCCGTCCTGCCGATCCCGTCGAATGCCCACTGGCTGCCGCTCGCGAGCTTCATCCAGGCGCCGTTCGTCGCGCTGCTGGGTCCGACCGCGCTGGCAAGCGCCCTGCCCATGGCGCTGATCGGCTCGCTTGCCGCGCCGCTGACCTGGCTGATCGCACGCGACGCCGGAGCGCGGCCCATCGTTGCGCGGGCCGCGGGGGTCCTCGCGGCGGTGCCCGGCGCAGCAACCGTCTTCATGGCCCAGCCGGAGAACTTCGCGCTGCTCCATCCATTGGTCGCGGGCACACTGTGGGCCACCGCGCGGGGCCTGCGCGGCGACGGGCGATCGTTCGCCCTCGCCGGCGTGCTGGCGGGCCTTGCCGCACTGGCGAGGAACGACGGGATCCTGCTCGGCGCGGCCGTGGGGCTGGTCTGGCTTGCCGACCGGGTCCGCTGGCTGCGCAGTCGCCGTGGCCGCCGGTCGTGGAGTCACGTCGACGATCGCCCTCCGATTCCGATCTTCGCCGGCGTCCTGGCGCTGGCGGGCTTCCTGCTGGTCGTGGGGCCGTGGTGGGCGCGACAGCTGCTCGTCTTCGGCTCGATCTCACCGACGAGTGCGAGCGGCGCCGCGCTCTGGCTCCGGCAGTACCAGGACTGGAACTCCATCACCGTGGACCACTCGCTCGGCAACTTCCTGGCGCAGGGCCCGGGGCCGATCATCGAGAGCCGGTTGGCGGGCCTGAGCTCGGCGCTCGGCAATTTCGTGGTCTTCATCTGCGGCGTGGTGTTGCTGCCCTTCGTGGTCGTGGGCGCGATCGCCCGGCGTCACGCTCCCAGCTTCCGGCCCTGGTTCCTCTATACGCTGATCGCGTTTGGGGGCGCGACGCTGCTCTATCCCCTGCACGTGCCGGGTGGCGCCTTCATCCACAGCGCCATCGGCCTGCAGCCCCACGCCGCGATCCTGTCGGTCGAGGGCATCCTCCTCGTCGTGGGCTGGCTGGCGGGTCGCCGGCGCCACTGGGACGAAGGCACCGCGGCGAACGTCTTCGTCTGGGCCATCGTTGCCTTCGTGCTCGCAACGTCAGTCGTCTTCGGCCTGCCGGTGCAGCGTCAGTGGGACGCCGCCCGACAGCCACGGGTCGCGCTGGCGGCGGAGCTGGAGCGGCTCCACGTCCCGCAGGACGACCGGATCCTGTCGATCGACGCGGCCGGGATGAAGTACTGGACCGGCCACCCGGGGGTCGTGACGCCGGACGACCCCATCGACACGATCGAAGCAGTCGCGCGGGCATACGACACCCGCTGGCTCGTCGTCGAGCGAGACGACGCGGCGCGGGCGATGGGGCCCGTCCTCGCCGGGGATCGCCCGGCATGGATCGGTCCGCCGCTGCTCACGGTTCCGGCGCCCGACGGAGGCCTGCCCAGGCTGGCGCTCTTTCCCGTCTGCCTCGATGTCGGAGATGACCGATGCAGCGGCGGTTGAGATCAGCCGACGCGCCGGCGGACCTGAGGACCGCCGAGGCTGGGTCAGCGCTCCTTGTCCGCGGCCACTTCGTCGCTCGCGCGGGGCCTGCGCAATCCCGCGAGGAGGCCCATCAACATGTACACCAGCAGCCGTGGCGATGACAGCGTCGCCAGCGCCACTGCCGCGAACCATCCCCAACGCGATGGAGCCAAACGGACTGCAACCACGGTTCCGGCGATCAGCAGGAGCGCCCACAGGATCGGCGACACGACGAACGGCGAGATATTCCGGACGTGACCGAGCTGCGCGAGGCCGACACTCGCAAAGAAGGAACGCGTTGCCTCGGGTTCGATCGCCAGCTGCATGAGGCCCAGGACGACCAGCCAGACCAGGAAGGCGATGCATGAACGGGAGTCCCGGCGGCCCAGCCAGTACACCGCGGCGAGGGCGGGGAAGATCTTGATGTTGGCGGCAAGCGCGATCGACCAGGGTTGGCTCAGGGCGAGGAGCAGCGTCAGCGGGACGTGCGCCTGGGCGATCGCCAGGGCCCAGCCGACCGGGATCCCGAGGATGCCAAGGGCGAGCCACGTCGTCCGCCGATTGAGCCCCAGCCGGTCGAGCAGCAACGCGAATGAGGCGATCACCAGCCCTTCCCAAACGAGGGCGAACGCCGGATACGGCAGCAACGCGAGCGGCCGCAGGGCGATCGCCAGCAGGGGCGGATACAGGTAGATGCGGTTGCCATCCGGGTCGGCGTCCGGAGGGTAGAGGGCGAGCCCCGCGTTCAACCGGTTCGCTGCGTCGTAGTAGGCCTGCGCATCCCCTAACGGGTCGGACATCAGGCGAATCCAGACGACGCCAAGCCCGGCGAGGGCGCCGATCACCGCCAGGCCGGCGAGGGCGAGCCGGCCGATCACGATCCGCCGCGGGACTGCAATACCGGTCACGCCGACTATCGTGGCGGGGAGATGCCACGGTGACAACGGGGACGATGAACGACCGCTCGAGCCGCTCTGAGACCGTCGTATCGGCGGTGGCGGTTTTCGGCGTGTCGGTGGTCGCCGGGATGTGGGCGGCGGGGTTCCTGACGTTCCCCCGTCCCGAGGACGTCGCCTACTACGTCGGCGTCGCGCGAAACCTGGTCGAGGGCCGGGGACTGGTCACCGACGCGATCTGGAGCTATCAGACCCCACCGCTCGTGTTTCCGCGGCCTGCCTTCGAGGTTTGGCTGCCCCTGCCGACATTCCTGGCCGCCGGCGTCATGGCGATTGGGGGCACGACCTTCGCCGCGGCCCAGCTCTCAGCCATCGTCGTCGCCGGGCTGATGGCCGTCCTGGCCTGGCGGCTCGGCCTCGACGTGGCGGCCGAGCGTGGCCTCCCGGCCGAGCGAGCTCGGGCGATTGGACTGGGCTCGGGGCTCACGGCCGGCGTGTGCCTACCGCTCGTGCTGGCTGCTGCGGAACCAGATTCGACGATCCCGTTCGCGGCGCTTGCATTGGCAGCCTGCCTGCTCATGGCGCGGCTGGGCAGAGCCCGTCCCAGCCGCGTCCGGCTCGTCGGGCTGGGCGTCGTCCTGGGCCTTGCCGCGCTGACCCGCAATGAGGTGATCTGGCTGAGCCTCGCCTGGGCGGTCGTGGCCTGGCAGGCGGCCGGGCGGATCGCGGACGGCGCACCGGGCGCGCAGACGCGTGGCCGGGTGTGGCTCGAGCTGGTCGCGGTGCCCGGCATCGTCACCGTGGCGATCTACACCCCGTGGGCGATTCGAGACTGGCTCACATTCGGCAGCCCGCTGCCGGGCCAGGCGCTCGCCAACGCCCTGAGCCTCGACGGCCGGGACATCTTCGCCTGGCGCGACCGGCCAACCCTGGAGCGCTACCTTGCCGCCGGCCTTCCCCACCTGATCGGCCTCCGGTGGACCGGCTTCGTCCACAACGCCGCCAACCTCCTGGTCCTCGGCGCTCCGACGTCGCTGATCGGCCTCATCGGTCTGCCCCTGGCGTGGCGGCTCCAGGTCCTCCGGCCCGTGCTCCTGTACTCCGTCATCACGTTCATGGTCAGCACGCTGGTCTTCCCGGTTTCGAGCACCTGGGGGACGTTCCTCCACGCCGCGGGGGCGATCCACGTGCTCATAATCGTTTCCGCGCTCTGGGCGCTCGACGGCGTCATCGAGCGGGTCCGGCGGCGGCGCGCGTGGACGCGTCCCGTCGCCTGGATTGCCCCGCTTGCGACCGTCGCCGCGGGCCTGCTCCTGACGGCTACCCTGTTGCCCGGCCAGGCAGATGCGGCGAGACGGACCGCCGCGCGCTACGCCGCGTTGCCGATCGCCCTCCGGGCAGCGGGGGCTGTGCTCCAACCGGGCGCGCCGCCGGTCATCACGGATTTCCCGATCTGGCTTGCCGAGGCGACACGCCATCCAGCCATTGCCCTTCCGAACGAGCCGCCCGACAGCGTCCTCGACCTCGCGGCGCACTTCGGTGGTGCCTCCATCCTGGTCATCGACCGTGCCAACGGCGGCATCTGGCCCGAGATCCTGGAGTCCGGTGTCGCGGGGGCCGAGTGTTTTCAGGCGCTGCCGCTGACTGGGCCGCCCGAGGGGGCCGACGCCCTGGAGGATGTCGTGGCCTACCGGATCAGCTGCCCATGACCGGAGAGGCGACCCGTATACTCGGGCCGGGGATGACCAGCGAGAGCGACAGCGGGGGCCGTGACGCCAGCCTGGAGACGCTGATCTCCGAGGCACAGGCCGCCGTGTCGTCGAGCGCCAACGCGCTGCGCGACGTCCGGGAACGCTATCGAGCGTCCTACACGAAGCAGATCGAAGCCTGGGAGCGCCTCCGCGACGAGGTCGCGCGATCCGTGCGGGGCGCCAGCGGACGCAACGTCCGACGCAAGGACAGCGCAGCCGCGGCGGCCGGAAGCGCCGGCGATGCGGCGGCAACGAGCGGCCGCGGTCGTGCCCCGACCGGCGGCCGATCGTCTCGCCCCAAAGCGGCCGACGGCGACGCCGATAACGCCGCGATCCCCGACCGCCGCGAAGCCCTCCAGCGCGAGGAAGCCATGGCCGGCCGGGCGATCGCCCTCGAGCGGACGACGCTCCAGCGCCTCGAGCTGGCGCTGCGCAGCCTGGAGAACGCCTGGCTCTTCCTGGGCCGCGACGACGCCACCCTGGTGATGGACCCAACCGGGCCGGCCTCTGCAGCCGACGCCCAGATGCGGATCGTCGAGGCCCAGGAGGCCGAGCGGAGCCGCCTGGCGCGGGAGGTCCACGACGGACCGGCGCAGGCGCTGGCGAACGCGGTCTTCCAGGTCGAGGTCGTCGAGCGGCTGCTCGACCGCGACGAGGCGCTTGCCCGCGCGGAGCTCCAGCTGCTGCGGGAGACCTTGACCCGCGAGTTGCGCTCGGTCCGGGCCTACCTCAGCCAGCTGCGCCCACCCGTCCTCGCGGACCTGGGCCTCAGCGGGGCGATCCACGAGGCTGCCGATCTCGTCGGCGCCATCGCCGGCGCCGCGGTCACCGTCGAGATCGACGAAGAGCTCGACGACCTGTCCGAGCCGATCGAGATCGTGATCCTGCGAGTGATCCAGGAGGCGCTCCAGAACGTCCGCAAGCACGCCGCCGCGACCAGCATCCGCGTCCGGGTGTCCCGCGAGAACGGGACCTGGATGGTCGAGGTTCGGGACGACGGGCGGGGCTTCGACCCCGAGTCGGTCGAGGTCCCCGGTCGCCGAAACTTCGGGCTGCAGTTCATGCGCGAGCGTGCCGAGCTGATCGGTGCCCGATTCGAAGTACGATCGCGGCCGGACCTGGGGACCGCGGTGCGGATGGCCATCCCGTCGGGAGCGGAGGAGAGGACATGACCGACAACGAGGCTGCGGACCGTCGACGCACGCCGGGCGCCGATCGGATCCGGGTACTGATCGTGGACGACCACGCCCTCTTCCGGGTGGGGATCGCCAACATCCTGGGCAAGGAGAAGGACATCGAGGTCGTCGGCGAGGCCGTCGACAGTCGCTCGGCCATCGACGCTTCGAACAGCCTCTCGCCGAACATCGTCCTGATGGACGCATCGATCCCCCCGCCCGGCGGAATCGAGACCACCCAGCGCATCCGGCGCGAGCTGCCCGCGACGGCAGTGGTCGTGATGGCCGTCGAGGAGGACGAGGAGGCCCTGTTCGCCTCGATCAAGGCAGGGGCGGCCGCGTTCATCGTCAAGGACGTCGATCCCGATGACCTTGTCCAGATCATCCGCCGCGTCTCGAACGGCGAGTTCCTCATCAACGACAAGGTCTTCGCCCGGCCAGCCGTCGCGTCGCGCGTCCTCAAGGAGTTCCGCGAGCTGGCCGTCTACGGCCAGGAGGCCCAGCCGATCTTCGCCCCACTCTCGCCCCGCGAGGTGGAGATCCTCGACAACATCGCCCAGGGCATGACCAACAAGCAGGTCGCCTACGCCCTCTCGATCAGCGAGCAGACCGTCAAGAACCACATGAGCTCGATCCTCCGCAAGCTCGCCGTCAACGACCGCACCCAGGCCGTGGTGTATGCGATGCGCCAGGGCTGGATCAAGATGCCCGAGGATTAGGCGCGCTGATGCGGCCGCATCGCCGCGTTGGCCGCTCCGCGCGGTCGCTCACGCACATTGATGTGCGCTCGCGACGCGTGCTCGCAGCCGCCTTGCGCTGCAGCCACCTGAGCGCGCCTAGTGTGATCGGATGAGCAGCACGGCGAAGCTGGCCGATCGACTGGCGGCCGATGCTGTCACGGTTCGCGAGGAGATCGAGGAGATCGAGCTCCTCATCAACCAGGCCAGGACCGAGGCCGGTCGCCACGAAGCGCGCCGCGCCGCGGCGGCGCAGAAGCTCACGACCGCGACGGACAGCCTGACCAAGCTGGCCGCCGCCGGCAGTCCCGGGGCGGCCGTCCGGGAGGCCGCCAAGGAGGTCGCGGAGGCGGCCGGCCAGCTCGTCAGCGTGGCGCGTCGCTCGGCCCTGATGGAGGCCCAGATCGACCTCCTCGAGGGAAAGTACAAGACCGCCGGCCGGCTGCACGAGACGATCGTCGAGCACGGGGCGCGGATCCGCGAGATCTCGGACGCGCAGAGCATGACCTCGACGAACCCGGACGGGTCCACGGATGGCGAAGGCGCCCTCCCCGCGTCCGTGTCACACCTCGTGCTCTCGGCTCAGGAGGATCTTCGCCGCGAGATCTCGCGGGCGATGCACGACGGCCCTGCCCAGAGCCTCACGAACATCGTCCTCCAGGCCCAGATCGTCGAACGGCTGCTGGGCAAGGATCCCGTGGCCGCGGAAAATGAGGTCCACGAGCTGGTCGCCATGGTCCAGCGGACCCTCGAAGCCACCAAGACCTTCATCTTCGACGTGCGGCCGATGGTCCTCGACGACCTGGGCCTGGTGCCGACGCTGCGGCGGGCCTGCCGCGACCGCGGCAAGCGCGCAGGGGTGATCGTGGACTTCGAGTCGGTCGGCCTGGACCGCCGTCTGCCGCCGAAGCTCGAGAGCGGTCTGTTCCGCATCCTCGACGACGTGCTCGCCGCGCATATCGCGGCGAAGCCGGAAACACTCTCGCTGCAGCTCGACTGGGGCCAGCGCCTGGAAATCCAGTTGACCGCCGGCCGCACTCCGGCGCCGCTGGCTGCGCCGGACCTGCCGCCCGACCGGCCCGACCTCCCGCCGGCCATCGCCGGCATGGTCGAGGAACGCCGTGAAGCGCATCGAGACGCCGTCGAGGCGGCCCGCCTGGCCGCGCTGGCCAAGGTCCCGGACCGGCTGTGGCGGGAGATTGTCGGCCGCGCCGAGCTCCTCGGGATTGATGCCGAGCTGCTCGACGAAGGGACCCGCCTCCATCTCGCCGTGGACCTCCCCACGAACGCGCGGGAGGCGGATGCCACGTAGTACAGCGCGACGGTGGGCCACCGCCCTGACCCAGGTCCCAACCGCACCCCGGACCAGTCGCGGCCACCGACGGGACCATCAGGTCAGTCGTGTTTGACGCCATCGCCTAGTATCTTCCTGATCCCTCGACCGTCCCTCAAGGCGGAGGGGCCAGTTGGAGGCCTGTGTGGCAGGCATCACCTCGTTCCTGATGGCGATGGAACGGGAGGAGCACGGCCAGGGTCTCGCGGAGTACGCCCTGATCCTCGCGCTCATCGCCATCGTCGCCATCATCGCTCTCATCTTCCTCGGTCGTCAGATCAGCTCCATCCTCAGCATCGTTGGGGTATCCATCTAATAGCGTTGACACAGCAGGCGGGACCGTTTAGGGTCCCACCGATCGGCCCCGGACAGCGGGCCGGGAAATCTCTCCAGGAAAGGAGGTCGAAGCCCAAATGGTCATGTGGAACGCTCTCATCTCTCTCTTTCGTCGCGACGAGGAAGGCCAGGGTCTGGCGGAGTACGCCCTGATCCTCGCCCTCATCGCCATCGTGGCGATCATCGCCCTGATCTTCCTCGGTCGGCAGATCAGCGGAATCCTCAGCATCGTGGGGAGCTCCGTCTAGGCACGGTCCTCTAAGTCAGTTGCCCGAACCGCCGGCGGCTTTCGCCCCGGCGGTTCGGTCTGTTCCGGGGACTTGCACTCGACATTGCGTCGAGCGTCGTCTCTTACCCTTTCTTGCCAGTCGTCATGGGCCTTTCGTATAGTCGCTGCGTTCCGACCGGATGCTAGAGTGGTGCCACCTGTCACAACGGCAGTGGCCCCTGGAGGGTGATCACCTTGCGACGTTCCAGTCGCTTCGTCCTGCTCCTCGGCGCTTTTCTTGCCGTCCTGACCTTCGTGGTCGTGCTCCTCATCGGAGGCGGCGGGGGCGGCACCGCGCCCGAGGCGACCCCCCCGACCGAGGTCGCGACGGTCGTCGCAACTGCCGATATTCCGCTCGGCGAGGTCGTCACCGCCGTCATGCTCGAGACCCGGGAACTGCCGGTCGCCGCCCGTGACGCCGACGCATTCGGCGACGTGTCGCAGGCCATCGGCAAGGTCGCCCGGAAGCCGATTGCCGCGGGCGCCCAGATCCACGCCTCGGACTTCGCGACGGCCACGGTGCAGCTGTCCGTCCCGGCTGGAAAGCGGGCGTTCGCATTGGAGGTCAATGAGAAGACCGGCGTCGGGAAGCTGATCTTTCCGGGGGACTACGTCGATGTGATCATCACGCTCGGAGCGCCTGGCCAGAGCGGGACGATCCCTGTCGGGTCGATTCTCAACCCGAACAACCCCGAACCGAACACGGACCTCATTCCTCTGGCTGGACTGAACACCATCACGGTCAAGGCGCCGCTCCTCCTCCAGGAGATCCAGGTCATCGGCACCATCGACCCGCCCCCGCCGCCGACGCAGGGCGCCCAGCAGGGTGGCGCGTCGCCAGCGCCGGCCGCGCCAGCGGGCCCGGCACTGACAGGCACCAAGAAGCTGATCGTCCTCGCAGTGACCGACGCGCAGGCCGAAGCCCTCATCTTCGCTCGGACGAACAACTGTGGCCCCGCGCTCACCGAGGCCGACTGTTCGGCGGGGATCGATTTCGTTCTCCGGTCGCCGGAGGACAAGGGCACGACAGAGGCGACCACGGGCGTCATCCTTCAGGTCATCCTCGACCAGTACGGCGTTCTGCCGCCGTTCGTCCAGGCGGACATCAACGCCTTCGTGGCCAGCCAGCCCTGAACCGATAGGTCCAGCCGCATGACCGAGCGAATCAAGATCCTCATCGTCGACGACATCCCGGAGACCCGGGATCACCTCTCGAAGCTGCTCGGCTTCGAGACGGACGTGGACGTCGTGGGCACGGCCGGCTCGGGGCCGGAGGCCATCGAGATGGCCGCGGCGCTCAGCCCGGACGTCGTGCTGATGGATATCAACATGCCGGGCATGGATGGCATCTCGGCGACCGAGCAGCTGGCCACCCGGGTGCCCTCGGCGGTGGTCGTGATGATGTCGGTCCAGGGCGAGGCCGACTACCTCCGCCGATCCATGCTGGCCGGCGCCAGGGAGTTCCTGGTCAAGCCGTTCAGCTCCGACGAGCTGACCGCCTCGATCCGCCAGGTCTCCGCGCGGGAGCGCGACAAGCAGCGCCGGATCGGCGTGGCTGCCCCGGCAACAGGCGAGGCTGCGGCCGCAGCCCAGGGACCGGGACGGGTGGTTGCAGTCTTCAGCCCCAAGGGTGGCGTGGGCCGGACCACGATCGCGGTCAACCTCGCCGTGGCCGCGGTCTCGCTCGGCAAGCGGGTGGCGCTCGTCGATGCGTCGTTCCAGTTCGGCGACGTCGGCGTCCTGCTCAACATGAACCCGCGCAACAAGTCGATCGCCGACCTCGCCTCCGAGATCCAGCACGGCGAAGCGGAATCGCTGGAGACGTTCCTGATCGCTCACTCCTCGGGGGTCCAGGTGCTGCTCGCGCCGCCGTCCCCCGAGCAGGCCGAGCTGATCGGGCCGGCCGCGGTCCGGCGCGTCCTGGAGCGGCTACGAGCCGACCACGACCTCGTCGTCGTCGACTGCCCGTCGTCGTTCAACGAACCGACGCTGGCCGTCCTCGACCACGCCGACGTGATCCTGACGCTGCTCAGCCTCGAGATCACCAGCGTCAAGAACATGCGGCTCTTCCTGAAGGTCGCCGAGCAGCTCGGCTATGGGCCGGAGAAGGTCCGTCTCGTGCTCAACCGCGCCGATTCGACGCTGGGCATCCGGGTCGCCGACGTCGAGCACTCGATCGGCCGGAAGGTCGACCACACCATCGTCAGCGACGGCCGCAGCGTGGTCTATGCCCTCAACCGCGGTGTGCCGTTCTTCACCAGCAACCGCCAGGCCCAGGTGTCGCAGGACATCCTGCGGCTGGCCCAGGCGGTGACTGCGCCCGCAGTCGCAGTCGCGCCCAGCACCGAGAAGCAGGAACCCAGCAAGGCAGGCCGAGCGAAGGACGGAGCGGCGCGCAAGTCGCTCTTCGCGTGGCGATCGTGATCAGCGCGAGAATGAACCCCGCAGCGGGGGTAAGAGGGACCCACTGATGTCACTGCTCAAGCGGATCGAAAGCGCGCGACCCGGCACCCAGGCCGAAGAGCGAGCCGTCACGTCGACGCTGCCGCCCGGTGGGGGCCGCGACGGCGGGCCGCCCTTGGCCGAGCCGGCGAGGCTCATGGGCCAGTCCGCGGTTCGCGAGTCGTTCCGGGACGTCAAGTTCCGGATCCAGAATCGTGTGATCTCGGATCTGGACCCGAAGCTCGACCTGTCGAACCAGGCTGAGGTCCGGCGCGAGATCGAGGACATCTTCAGCCGCGTCATCGACGAGGAGGGGCTCGCCATCACCCGCGCCGAGCGGGTCCGGATGCTCGAGCAGATCACCGACGAGATCATCGGTCTCGGCCCGCTGGAGCCCCTCCTCCGGGACGACTCGATCTCGGAGATCATGGTCAACGGACCGCGTCAGGTCTACATCGAGCGCGCCGGCAAGATCGAGCTCACGAACGTCCTGTTCCAGAACGACGATCACGTGATGCGGATCATCGACCGGATCATCGCCCCGATCGGCCGCAGGGTCGACGAGTCGTCGCCGATGGTCGATGCTCGCTTGACCGACGGCTCGCGCGTGAATGCGATCATTCCGCCGCTGAGCCTGGTCGGACCGGTCCTGACGATCCGGAAGTTCGCCGCGAGTCCGTTCACCGTTGACGACCTCGTCCGGTTCGGCACGGCGACGCCGGAGATGTTCGAGTTCCTGCGGTCCTGCGTCGAGGCGCGCCTCAACATCTTCGTCTCGGGCGGTACCGGCTCCGGCAAGACCACGACCCTGAACGTGCTGTCGTCGTTCATCCCCAACGATGAGCGGATCGTCACGATCGAGGACGCCGCCGAGCTCCAGCTCCGCCAGGAGCACGTCGTGACGCTCGAGTCGCGGCCGCCGAACATCGAGGGCCGGGGCGCGATCCCGATCCGTGAGCTGGTCCGCAACGCCCTGCGCATGCGCCCTGACCGGATCATCGTCGGCGAGTGCCGCGGCGGCGAGGCCCTGGACATGCTCCAGGCCATGAACACCGGCCACGACGGGTCGCTGACCACCGCCCACGCCAACAGCCCGCGAGATGCGCTGGCCCGACTCGAGACGATGGTCCTGATGGCCGGTGTCGAGCTGCCGATCAAGGCGATCCGGGAGCAGGTCGCTTCGGCCATGGACCTGGTCGTCCACCAGTCCCGGCTCAAGGACGGCACCCGCAAGATCACTGCCATCACCGAGGTCCAGGGCATGGAGGGCGACGTCATCGTCATGCAGGACGTCTTCTCCTGGGAGCAGACGGGTGTCACCGACGGCCGGATCGAAGGCCACCTCAAGCCGACCGGCATCCGGCCGAAGTTCGTCGAGACGTTCGACAGCCTCGGCATCCACCTCCCGAACGGCATCTTCGGGTTCTCGTTCTAGATCGGGGCGCCGGCCATGAATCCCACCAGCCTGATCGTCGCCACGTTCGCGGCGCTGTCGATCGTCCTGATCGCGCTGGGCGTCGCCCTGGCAAGTCGCGGCGGCACGAGCGTCGAGCGCCTGCAGCGATATGCCGGGGGCACGCAGGCAGGCCCCACGACAGGGCGCGGTGAGAGCATCACCGACCTGCTCGCCCAGTCGGCCGTCCTGGCGAACCTCAACAAGGCGGTTGAGCGGCGAGATTTCGGAGCCAATCTGCTGCGCGACCTGGGAGCAGCCGACCTGACCCTGAAGCCGTCGGAGTACCTGGCCATCTGGGCCGGCTCCACCGTCGGGCTCCCGTTCATCTTCTTCCTGCTGGGCGCCCTGCTGCCCAGCTTCCGCAGCCCGCTGGTGCTCCTGGTGGCATTGCTGCTCGGGTTCATGCTGCCGCGGTTGTGGCTGTCGCGCCGCAAGGCGGGGCGCCTTTCTGCGTTCAACAAGCAGCTGCCGGACACGGTCACCCTGATTGCCAACGCCCTGCGAGCCGGCTCGTCATTCCTCCAGGCGGTGGAGCTCGTCGTCCGCGAATCGCGGCCCCCGATCTCGACCGAGTTCGGCCGTGTCATCCGCGAGGTCAACCTCGGGCTGACGTTCGACGTCGCTCTCGAGAACATGGTTCGGCGGGTGAAGTCGGAGGACTTCGACCTGCTGGCCACGGCCGTGGCGATCCAGCATCAAGTCGGCGGCAACCTGGCCGAGATCCTGGATTCCATCGCCTTCACGATCCGCGAACGAGTCCGGATCAAGGGCGAGATCCGGACACTGACAGCGCAGCAGCGCATGTCCGGCTATGTGGTCGGCGGCCTGCCGGTCGGTCTGGCGCTGTTCATCTACATCGCCGCGCCCTCGTTCTTCGATCCGATGTTCGCGAAGCCACCCGACCTGGCCGGCATTCCAGTCGGCGTCATCCTCATCGTCGTCGCCGTGCTGATGATGGCTGCCGGCTTCATGGCCATTCGGAAGATCGTGGACATCCAGGTCTAGCCCATGGAGCTTCTGCCTCTCCTGGTGGCCGGCGGCGCGGCCTTCGCGGTCCTCCTGATCGCGATCGGGCTGGCCGGCGCGTCGCGCGAGGACCCGCTCAAGGCTCGGCTGACGCAGCTCGGCTCGATGACAGCGCGCGACCTCCAGGAGCTCGAGCTGCAGCAGCCGTTCTTCGATCGGACCATCCGGCCCCTGGCCCTCCGGCTTTCGGGCGCGGTTTCCCGGATCACGTCGACGTCGTTCAGCGAGCGGACCGAGAAGCGGCTGGCCCTCGCCGGCAACCCCGGCAACATGCGAGTGACCGACTGGCTGGGCATGAAGGCGATCGTGGCCGCGGTCGTCGCCGGTGCCCTCTTCATCATCTTCGCCCTGCTGGCGGGCAGCTTCGAGCTGGGCATCGTCTTGGGTCTGATCGGTCTGGCCATCGGCTACCTGGGTCCGGAGTTCTGGCTGGGCGCGCAGGTGCGGTCGCGGCAACAGAAGATCGTCCGCCAGATCCCTGACGCGCTCGACCTGCTCACGATCTCGGTCCGGGCCGGCCTCGGCTTCGACGCCGCCCTCGGCAAGGTCGTTGAGAAGATGGACGGCCCGGTCATCGACGAGTTCCGTCGCGCCCTGGCTGAGGTGCGCGTCGGCAAGGCCCGCCGCGACGCGCTGCGCGACATCATCGCGCGCACGGAGGTCCCCGCCCTGACCAGCTTCATCGGCGCGATCATCCAGGCCGAACAGCTCGGCGTGGCGATCTCGAAGGTCCTCCAGATCCAGTCCGAGCAGCTGCGCATCGAGCGCCGCCAGCGGGCCGAGGAGGCGGCGGCCAAGGCGCCGATCAAGATGCTCTTCCCGCTCGTCGGCTGCATCTTCCCGTCACTGTTCGTGGTCATCCTGGGACCCGCCCTGATCCTGATCGTGCAGACCCTCGTCGTCTGAGGTCCTCGGACCGGGTTGCGGGGCCTCGCCTCCGGCCTCGAAGAGCCTGAGACGTCGCACAGGCGGAGGTTGCCAGTGCTCACGGCGACGAACGTGACGCGCGGGACCGTTCTCGCGGACGAGCTCGAAGTCGCCGGCACGCTCTGGGCAAGGTTCATGGGCCTCATGGGCCGCCGCCTCTTGCCGGCCGGCCATGGTCTCTGGCTGCCGGGTTCGAATGGGATCCACATGCTCTTCATGCGACTCCCGATCGATGCCATCTTTCTCGGGCCGGCTCGTCCCGACGGAGCGCGGCGCGTCCGATCGGTTCATCGGCGGTTGCGGCCGTGGACGGGGATCGTGCCGCTCGTGCTGGGGGCCGACGGCGTTCTGGAGCTGCCACCAGGCACCATCGATGGCTCCGCCACCGAGGCCGGGGATGCGATCCGCCTCGACTGAGGGGCGGCTCGGGGCCGCCGTCCGGTCGCGGGCAGGACTGCTGGTACGCAGGTTGTCGCGCCCGATCCAGGCCGGCGAGCGCCGCCTGCCGGCGCCGGGGCTGGTCGGCCTTGCCGCGATCGGCGGAATCCTCCTGCTGGTTGTCGCGGCGAAGTCCTGGCCTGTCGGGGGGGACGAGCAGGCCTACTGGCGGGCCGCGCAACGACTGGCGGCCGGCATGCCGTTGTACGATCCCTCCGCGGCCCCGAATGCGCCGTATGTCTACTGGTATCCGCCGCCGCTGGCGCAGCTCCTTGCTCCGCTGACGCCATTCCTCTCGCCCGCCGCCTTCACGGCGGCCTGGGTCTTCCTCCTCCTCGGCTGCCTGTGGTGGCTGAGCGGCCGCGATGTGCTGGTTGCACTCGCGTTGATCGCGTTCATCCCGGTGGCGCTGGAGCTCCGCACGCGGAACGTCCACCTGGTCCTCGCCGTCCTCATCGTCCTGTCGCTCCGGCGATCGTGGGTCTTCTGGGTGCCGGCCGCGGCGCTGAAGATCGCTCCCGGCCTCGGCGCTGTGTACCTCCTGGCTGCGGGACGGATCCGGGAAGCGTTGGCGGTGGGCGTGCTCGGCCTGGGCGTGCTCGGGGTCAGCGTTGCGCTGGCGCCCGAACCGTGGCGGGAGTTCCTGGTGACCGTGGGTGCGCGGGCGGGCACGGACGGCGGAGCGATGGTCCCGATACCGTTTCCGATTCGGTTCGCGGTCGGCGCGGCTCTTGCGGCCTTCGCCGGCCGCGTCGGCGGCCGGCGGGGGGAGATTCTGCTCGTCGTGGGTTTGACGGTCGCCAACCCAACGCTGTGGGTCACCGCGCTCAGCATGCTGGTCGCGATCGTCCCACTGCTCCGGACGGCGCGGCCGGTGCCTGGGTTCGTGGCGCGTGTGCCTTCGCCGGCCGGCACGCAGGCCTGAAACGTTCCGGATCGCCGGAACGCGCCAGTCGTCCCCGACTGCGTGGCCCCGATGAGCGTGGAGTGATCCGGAAGGTGCGGTCCGGTGAGCGCGGGCAGGCATCCTCGGGGACGTGCATCGTGTGGCGCGCCTGAGTCGGACGGCCATCGCAGCCGCGGGGGCGATCCTGGATCTCGCGCTGCCCGCTGCGTGCGCAGGCTGCGGCCGCGAGGGGCCACCCTTGTGCGGCGACTGCCGGCCCGCCCTCGACGTCCGGCTTGACGCCGCCCCGGGTGCCGCGCTCGGGTTGCCGGCGGACCTGCCTGCGCCGCTGCTCCAGCTCGAGTGGTGCGCGCCGTTCAACGGCGTCGCCCGGCGGGCGCTGCATGCCCTGAAATACGGCGGCGAACGCCGTCTCGCAGCGCCGTTGGGAGAGGCCCTGGCCGCGCGCTGGGCGATGGCGGGCGCCGGCGGCGACCTGCTGGCACCCGTGCCAGCGTCACCGGATCGAGTGCACCAGCGAGGCTACGATCAGGCCGCGTTGCTCGCCCGTGTCGCCGGCAGCCGCCTGGGGCTGCCGGTCGTCGAGATTCTGCAACGATCGCGCCGGACGGCGGCCCAGTTCGATCTGGATCGCGCCGCCAGGGGCAGCAACGTTGCCGGCGCCTTCACCCTCACGTCACGCCACGCGGAGCCGGCGGGGTCGCTGCAGGTTCGCGGCGCGTGGGTCGTCATCGTGGACGACGTCATGACCACCGGCGCGACCCTGGCTGCCTGCGCCACCACCCTCCTCGAAGCCGGCGCGCTGGGTGTCTCCGCCCTCACGGTTGCCAGGGAGCGATGACCCGCCGTTCGGCGAAGGCGGCCCCGACGATCGTACGATGCTCGAGTGCCGTCCCAGGGTCCCCGGCTCGGAGTCCATCTTCCGCTCGGGGGCGGTCTGCTGCGGGCTGCC
>DASQFM010000145.1:0-4698 GCA_035633135.1 Candidatus Eiseniibacteriota bacterium | reverse complement strand
GCCCCTCGCCAAGTCCGTCGCCGGTACCCAGCCCGACGCCGGGCCCCACCCCGCTTCCGACGCCGACCCCAGATCCGACCCCGACCCCCGTGCCAACCCCCGTCCCGACGCCGGATCCCACGCCGGACCCGACCCCGGATCCGACTCCCTGACCTAGGGGGCCTCGTCGCGGGTGCTGGCCTGGTCGGGCGCCGTGACCGGCCGGATCCGAAAGGCGGGTCCACGGCCCAGTCGCTCCGCGGGCGTGCCGTACTTCAGGATCATGGCGCTGACGGCCGCCGCTGCCGTCCCGGCGTCCAGGGGCTCGGCGAGGGCGTCGAACGTCCTCTCGCCGACCGTGGCACGGCAGCGCGGATCGGCTTCCAGGTTGCGCGCCCAATCGGCCTCCGGCGAGCCCGCCGTCACGAGGAGGCTGCCGCCCGGGCCGTCCACATAGCCGACGGCGACTTCCATCGGTCGCCCCGTCCGCCGCCCGCGGGTCTCGAGCCGGACGGCGAGGCCCCACCCGGCGAGCTGCTCCCCGATCTCGTCCATCGCGCGTGGCCCGCTCAGCTGGTCCCAGCGCAAGGCGGCGCCGAGCACCGGAGCGAGCGTACCTGCCTGGTACGTGAGGGAGGCGCACAGGCGCCAACGCGGCGATGGGGCCGGATCAGCGGGCCCGCTGCCAGGATTTGCCCTCGGTCTGGATCGCCGGCGCATAGACGATCTCGACCTGCTGCATCTCGCGGATCGTCCGGGCGCCGAGCGCCGCCATCGACTGGCGCAGCGCGCCCATGAGGTTCTGTGAGCCGTCGGTCACCGTCGCCGGCCCGAACAGGATCTTCTCCAGCGTCCCGACCGTGCCGACCTTGATCCGGGTCCCGCGCGGCAGCACCGGCGACGGCGCGGCCATGCCCCAGTTCACCCCGCCACCGGGCGCCTCCTCGGCGCGTGCCAGGGGCGAGCCGAGCATGAGCGCATCCGCGCCTGCCGCGATCGCCTTGGCCAGCTCGCCGCCGCGGCGCATCCCGCCATCGGCCACGACGGGCACGTAGCGGCCCGATCGTTCGAGATAGGCGTCCCGGGCCGCGGCAACATCGGCCACCGCGGTGACCTGCGGCACCCCGATGCCCAGGACCTCGCGCGTCGTGCAGGCGGCCCCCGGCCCAACACCGACGAAGACGGCCGCGGCGCCCTGCTCCATCAGCCGGTAGGCGGCCTCGGCGTTGGTCGTGTTGCCGACCGCGACCGGGATGGGCATGAAGCGGGTGAAGTCACCAAGGGACAGGGGGTCGTACCCCGTCGCGAGGTGGCGCGCCGAGCTGACCTGCGACTGGACCAGGAACAGGTCGGCCCCGTGCTCGGCGCAGAACGGGCCCCACCGCCGTGCCGCTGCCGGAGTCGCGGCGATCGCTGCTCTGGACCCAGCGGCATGGATCTGCTCGATCCGGAGGGCCACGAGCTCCTCGCGGATCGGGGCGCCGTACGCCTCGGACAAGATGCGCTGGACCTCGTCGTCGGCCGCCGAGCCGATGCGCGCCAGCACCTCGGCGGGCTCGTCGTAGCGCGTCTGGACGCCTTCGATGTTCAGCACGGCCAGCCCGCCGAGCCGCGCCAGCGCGCCGGCGAAGGCGGGGTCGACGACCGCGTCCATCGCCGACGCCAGGACCGGAGTCGCGAGCTCGATGCCGCAGAAGGTCTGCTGCAGCTCGATGTCGTCGGGCTCGATCGTGGCGGTGCCGGGCGCGAGCGAGACGTCCTCGAACCCGTACGTCGGCCGAATGCGGTCGACCTTCGATCGGAAGACGGGCAGCTGGCTCTCGGCCGACGGCGCCTCGCCCTGCTCGATCACTCGATGTCTGCCCTCCGATCCACGCGTGGCGGCGCCCCGAGTCTACTGCGTCGTCAGCCGCCGACGCGGCTGCCGTGGAGGTCCAGCTCGAACCAGGCGGCGCGGGACGGATCGAACAGGTGGTCCCGAATCCGCGCGATCGACTCCCTGTAGCCGGGCCACACGACCTCGCGATAGGCATCGTCCAGCGGCACCCAGCGGCTGGCGTCGTGCTCGTGCGAGAGCGTCGGCTCCGCATTGGGCCCGACGCGGAGGGCGAAGACCACCGCAGACAGGACAGCGTCCACCGTCGGCTCGTGGAACTGGTTCACGAGATCGAGGTCGTAGAAGGCCTCGATGGCGTCGGGGCCGAAGCCGGTCTCCTCCTGGACCTCCCGAAGCGCGCCAAGGGCGACCCGCTCACCCGCTTCCAGCGAGCCCGACACGCATTGCCACAGGCCCGGCAGGATCCGACCCGGTGCCCGACGGATGAGCAGGATCTCGGGGCCGGTCTGGGGGACGCGATAGATCCAGCAGTCGACGAGGTCGGGCCGGTATGGGCTCAAGCCAACATTTCTCGAAATGGCGAAGAGGTCCGCGCCGGCGGCACGCGACGAGCGGGCGACACGATGCGAGCGGCCAAATTCCCACCAGGCGGGAGTTCGTCAGCGCGGGAGCCCCGCCGAGGCGCTCGACAACCCCAAGATGAGCACGAACCGATGTCAGTCCAGCGCCAGATCACCATCAGGTGGCAAGTTGTCACCAGTTGCCTGACGAGCGCCCGTGTGGTGGCAATGTGACACTTCCTGGGCTGCGCACGCTCAGCTGGGATGGTCGAGGCCGCGATCGGGCCCCACGCAGTCAAAGCCGGGGGTCACTCGGGAGGGCCGTCAGAGTCGCTCGAAGCGCTCGACGGGCAGGACGAAGACCGTCGCGCCACCGACCTCGACCTCGAGCGGATAGGGCATGAAAAACTCGCCCGGCTCCATGATCGGCGGCATCGGGTTGACGATCTGGGTCCGCGACGTGCAGTTCTCGCGGACGATCGCCATCACTTCCTCGATCTTGTCCTCGTCGACCCCGAGGACGATCGTGGCGTTCGACTGCTTGAGAAAGCCGCCCGACGACTGGAGGCGGGTCGTTCGATATTCGCGCTCCAGGAGGGCGTCGACCAGGGCCCCGGCGTCCTCGTTGTGAACGATCGCAACGAGCAGCTTCACGCGGCGGAGTATAGGGGCGCTGGCGCGGTGTACGATCGGCCCCGGGGAGGGAATCCGTGGGTCAGGAAACCATCGCGACACCGGAGCCGATCCTCGCGTCCGCGATCGCTGCCGTGGCGCGCGGGGCCGACGGCGATGCGACCCTGGCGGACCTCCTGCGGCTTGCCACGGAGGCCTCGGGCGCCGACAGCGCGGCTGCATTCCTGTGGGATTCCGAGCGCGCCGGGCTGGCCCTGGCGGGCTCGGTCGGCATTCCGGCTGATGACGTACCCGCTTACGAGACGGCGGTCGCCGCATCGGAGCACCCGGTGGCTCGGACCTCGGTCGAACGAATTCCCGCGGTCGCGGAAGCGCCGGCCGGCCCGGGCCAGGCGAAGTTCACCGCGGCCTGGCCGCTCGTGGTTCGACGGGACGGCACCGAAGAGCCGATCGGGACGCTGGCGTTGGGACGTGCGGCGCCGTGGATGCCGTCCGAGGCTGCCGCTTCCAGGCTGGCCGCCATCGCCGATCTCGTCGCCATCGCCGTCGACCGCGAGCGACTGGCCAGCCTCGTCGACGAGCGCGCCGACTGGCTCGAGCGGGTCGCCAACTCGGATTCCCTGACCGGCCTGGCCAACGCGCGCACCGCGATCCAGGTCCTGCAGCTCGAGATCGCCAGGGCGGGCCGGCTTGGCATCGAGATCTGCGTGGGTCTGTTCGACGTCGATGGGCTCACGGCCATCAACGCCGAGGTTGGCAACGAGGCCGGCGACCATGTCCTGCGCGAGGTTGCCGCGGTGCTGACCGAATCCGTCCGGTTCGTCGACACGGTCGCCCGCTGGGGTGGCGACGAGTTCCTCCTGATCGCGCCCGGCGCGACCGGCGACACGGTCGCTCGCAGGATCGTCGATGCGGTCGCCGCGCGCCCGGCCGTGGCGGGTCGGGCGTTCAGCGTCTCGGCCGGGCTCGCCCGGTTCCCGCGCGACGATCGGACGAGCGAAGCGCTGGTCGCCAAGGCCAAGGCCGCGCTGCACGCGGCGCAGGCGGTCGGCCCCGGCACGGTCGCCGAGGCTACGGCCTGAGCCCAGGCCTATAGGCCGTCGAGGGCGGCGGCAAGGACGTCCGCGAAGACCGCGTCGGGCTGCCGGTCGGCGTCCACGATCCTGAATCGAACGGGCTCGTCCGCGGCCAGGGCCAGGAAGCCGGCCCGGACCCGCGCGTGGAACTCGAGATCGAAGGCCGTCTCGAAGCGCGTCCGGTCGTCGGCCGACTTGCGGGCCAGCCCGACCTCCGGCGCGATGTCCAGCAGGATGGTCCGGTCGGGCGCGAGCCCGCCGGTCGCGATCTCCGCGAGCTGGCGAAGCAGCTCGAGGTCCACGCCGGCACCGTAGCCCTGGTACGCGAGCGTCGAGTCGGCGAAGCGGGCACAGACCACGACCTCGCCCGCGTCGAGCGCGGGCCCGATCAGTTCGGCAACGAGCTGGGCACGGGCGGCATTGAAGAGGAGCGCGTCGGCGCGCGAGGCGATGAGCCCACCGGCCGGGTCCAGCACCACGTCCCGGACCCGTTCGCCCAAGGCGGTGCCGCCCGGTTCGCGGGTCAGCAGGACGGCGTGGCCGCGGGCCTCGAGGTCGATCGCCAGGCGCTGCGCCTGCACGGTCTTGCCGGCCCCTTCCGGGCCTTCGAGGG
>DASQFM010000144.1:0-7052 GCA_035633135.1 Candidatus Eiseniibacteriota bacterium | reverse complement strand
GGTCTGGGCCGGTCCCGACCAGTGCGACATCGTGAAGTTTCAGCAGACGGCGGGCAGCTTCGCTCCCCCTCCGCCCGTGCCGGGCGTCGGTCCAGGAGCGATGGCGGACACCAAGCCATTTCTCGACGCGCTGGACGCCTCGGGGCTGAAGGCGTGGGTCGAGACAGAAGCGCTCGGCTTCACCTTCGACACCTTCGAGTCCGCCTGGGACGTACTCAGCGGTGTGACGACCGCGAGCCTCACCTCGGAGCGGCGCGAGGAAGCGAAGGCGGCCGTCCGCGCCGCGATGTGGCCTGCCGAAGCCCGCGGACCCCGCTACTTCCGCAACGTGACCCAATTCATCGTCGCCGAGCGACCGAACTGACGCACCTCGGGCGGGCGACGCAAACGCAATCAGCGCACCGACCAGGCCCCACTGGAGCGCAATCGAGGCTTCGCGCCCGCGTTGCTGCGGAGGTAGGTCACTTCAAAGGCTGTATGGCGCTCGGGCAGAGCCTTCCGGAGCGCCCGGCAGAGGCCCCCGTCGGCGCGATCTGGCCAAACCCCAAAAGGGATCGCCGTCGGCGTGCGGAGCGGGGGCCATTCCTATGGTAGCCGTCCGGCCAAATCTCATGTCCCGTTCGCTGCTTGCGAGGTCCGCGATCGGAGAGCGACAATCGCGCCATCGATGCCCGAGGAGTTGAGCCCGAGCGAGGCCGCGCGCCGGATCGGGGCGACGACGCGCACCGTCCAGCGTTGGATCGCCCTCGGCCGGCTTCCAGCGCGCCGGGTTGGTGGCCGGTGGCGTGTCGCGTTTGGCGCGTTGGACGCGTTCATGGCTCCAGGGGCCGGCGCGGCACCGGCCGGCCCCAGCCGCGGCTTCGGCGCCGCCCCTGGCGACCCACGTCGCCCCTCAGGTCAGATGCAACCACAGACATCACCGGATGAAGCCGGGATCGCCGAGCACGTCGACGGCCAGCCTGGCCCCATCCGAATGCTCTTCGTCGCCAACCGGGGCGAGATCGCCCGGCGGATCGATCGGACGGCGAGGCGGCTCGGGATCGAGGTCATCGCCCCGCCAGCCGAGGGAGCGGGCGCTGTCGACCTCCTCGATATCGCCGCCGTGGTCGCCGCGGCGCGCGCGGTCGGCGCGGACGCGCTCCATCCCGGATATGGCTTCCTCGCCGAGAATGCCGAGTTCGCCGAGGCCGTCATCAAAGCCGGCATCCGCTGGGTGGGCCCGCCCCCCGCAGCGATCCGGGCCATGGGCGACAAGGCCGCCGCCCGCCGCCTGGCGACCAACCTGCAGATCCCGGTCATACCGGGCTACGACGATGCAGATCAGGCGAATGCGGCCCTGGAGCGCGCGGCAACCTCGATCGGCTACCCGCTGCTCATCAAGCCGGCCGCCGGTGGCGGCGGCAAAGGCATGCGGGTCGTCCGGACAGCGGATCGACTCTCGGACGCCGTGGCCAGCGCTCGGCGCGAAGCCAACGTGGCGTTCGGCGACGACCGGCTCATCCTGGAACGGCTCGTGGAAGGACCGCGGCACGTCGAGATCCAGGTGTTGTTCGACCGTCACGGCGCCGGCATCCACCTTGGCGAGCGCGACTGCTCGGTCCAGCGACGGCACCAGAAGGTCCTCGAGGAAACACCGTCGCCCGCAGTCGATCCGGCCCTGCGGCGCCGTCTGGGCCAGGCAGCGCTGGCGCTGGCGGCCGCGGTCGGCTACGAGAGCGCCGGCACCTGCGAGTTCCTGCTGACCGATCGGGACGAGGTCTTCTTCCTCGAGATGAACACCCGCCTCCAGGTCGAACACCCGGTGACCGAGCTCGTGACCGGGCTCGACCTCGTCGAGGAGCAGCTCAGGATCGCGGCCGGGGCACCCGTGCGCTGGGACCAGGCCGCCGCGGACGCGGCCCGCGCCGACGGCGGGCACGCCATCGAGGTCAGGCTGTACGCCGAGGACGCCGAGGCTGGTTTCCTGCCTGCCACGGGGCGCATCGAACGGCTCCAATGGCCGGCCGGCGAGGGGATCCGCGTCGACCCCGGGATCGACGAAGGCACCGAGGTCGGTCCTCGATTCGACCCCATGCTGGCCAAGATCATTGCCCATGGGCAGGATCGCGACGCGGCCCTGGATCGGCTCATCGAGGCGCTCGACCGGACCGTCGTCCTCGGTCTCACGACGAACCTCCGGTTCCTCCGGTGGCTCGTTCGCGAGCCGGCGGTGCGAGACGGGCAGGTGCGGATCGACACGCTCGAGCGGGTCTGGCCGCCCGACGACTGGCAGGCGCGAACCGGCATCCCAGACGCCACCTGGCAGGCCGCCGGGCGCGCACTCCTGGACAACTCGGCCGGGAGCCGCGATGGCTGGCGGCTCAACGCCGCGCGCCGGGTCCGGCTGGTGGCCGACGGGCAGGAGGAGCGGACGATCGTCCTTGGCCCAGAGCCGGATGCGGCCGCCGGGCTCCTGGTCCGCCGCGGCGACATCGCCCATGTCGACCTCGCCGGAAGGAGCTTGGCAATCAGCCTCGCTCCCCCGCCCGACGTCGACCGAGCCGCACGAGCCGCCGCGGCCACCCATCAGGGCGGGCCGGCGGAGCTCGTCGCGCCGATGCCCGGCGCTGTGATCGCGGTCCATCGAGCGGTCGGCGATCGCGTCGAAGCGGGCGATCCGGTGGTAACCCTCGAAGCCATGAAGATGGAGCACGCGGTCGCAAGCGCGATCGACGGGACAATATCGGAGGTAGGCGTCCGGCCCGGCGACCAGGTCACCCGCGGCCAGTCCCTCGCGACCGTCGAGCCGTAGCGGTACGCTCCGCGCCATGACGAAGATGCCGGCTGGCAAGGCCACGGCCACGGCCACGGCCACGGCCATGAAGGAGACGAGTTCGAAGGCGGTGGAAGCCGCCCTGCCCGAGGATCGAGCCGCGCTGCTGAAGCTCCACCGCGAGCTCCGGCATCGGCGCGACGCCCTGCCGCTCCTGAGCGAAGAGCGGGCTGACACGGTCATCGAGCTCGCCCGGGTCGAGGTCCAGGTCGCCCGGATCGAGCGGGCGATGGACCCGCCGCTGGGCTGACCGCGGAGCGTGGCTGACCGGGTCCGGATCTACGAGGTCGGGCCGCGCGACGGCCTCCAGAACGAGGCGGCGGCGATCCCGCTCGAGACCAAGCTGGAGTTCATCGAGCGACTCGTCGCCGCTGGGCTGCGCGAGATCGAGGCCACGAGCTTCGTCTCCCCGAAGGCGATCCCGCAGCTCGCCGACGCGGACGAGCTCGTCCCCCGCCTGCCTGCGGCGGCGTGGGTCCGATATCCGGTCCTGGTTCCAAACGAGCGCGGCATGACCCGCGCCGAGGCGGCCGGCGCGAACGCGCTGGCCGTGTTCACCGCGGCGACGGACGCCTTTACCGAGCACAACATCGGGATGAGCGTCGATGACTCGCTGGTCGCCTTCGAACCGGTCCTGCAGCGAGCGGCAGAGCTGGGCTGGTGGCGCCGCGCCTACGTCTCGACGGCCTTCGGCGATCCGTACACCGGCGCGGTCGATCCGCACCAGGCCGTCTCGGTGGCCCTCCGCCTGCTCGAGCTCGGTGTCGACGAGATCTGCTTCGGCGACACCATCGGCGTCGGCGTACCCATCCAGGTCACGGCGTTGACGGACGCCGCGACAAGGGCCGGGATCGAGCTGGATCGCATCGCCTTCCACTTCCACGACACGCGCGGCACGGCCCTTGCCAACGTCGTCGCCGGCCTCCAGGCCGGCGTGCGGACCTTCGACAGCTCGACCGGCGGCATCGGCGGATGCCCGTATGCCCCCGGTGCCGCCGGCAACCTCGCGACGGAGGACCTCGTCTACCTGCTCGACGAATCGGGCTTCGAGCACGACGTCGATCTGGAGCCGCTGCTCGATGCGGCCCGCTTCATCACCGCCGCGGTCGGGCGGCCGCTGACCTCGAAGGTCGGCCAGGCCGGCGGCTGGGACGCGGCGACGGGCAGGCCGATCGGCAGGGCCTGACCGGTACCTCGCACGGCTCGGCGCCGGCGCGAGCTGTCGCGTCGCATCCATGAATTCGGCGCTTTGCTAGCATCCCGCGCATGAACGGCGTGGTCCTCGTGCTGAATCAGGATTACGAGCCGCTGAACGTCACCAACCTGCCTCGGGCGTTCCGGCTCGTGTTCGGCGCGAAGGCCGAGATCCTCGAGTACGACCACCAGATCATCCGGACCGTCCGGCAGGAGTTCCACGCGCCGTCGGTGATCCGGCTGCAGCACCACATCAAGCGTCCCCGACCGCGGGTCAAGCTGACCCGCCGCGAGATCTTCACCCGCGACCGCCACACCTGCCAGTACTGCGGTCGCCAGGGCTCGGACCTGACGCTGGATCACGTCGTGCCGCGCCATCGTGGCGGCGCCCACTCCTGGGACAACCTGGTCACGGCCTGCAAGGTCTGCAATCACCGCAAGGGCGGCAAGACGCCCGACGAGGCTCGGGTCCGCCTGCTCCGCGTGCCGTTCGAGCCGCGCAGCGATCTCTACTCGCTGTTCACGCCCTACCTGGCCGACGATCGCAACGAGGCCTGGCGGACCTACCTCTTCCTCGGCCGCAACTAAGGCCGGCACTCCGGCCGCGACCCGGCCGTCCGCGGCAAGGGCGCGGCGTCACAATTCGTCCGTGAGCAGCCCTCTCGACGAGGTCCGGCCCGATTCGTCGGTCCGCATCGCGGTGCCACCGAGCGTTCAGTCGCTCCTGGACCGCCTGTGGGCGAACGGCCACAGCGCCTACGTGGTCGGGGGCTCGATCCGCGACGCCTTGATCGGTCGCGAGGCGGCCGACTGGGACCTCGCCACCGACGCCCGGCCGGAGCGTCTCCTGGACCTGTTCCCGGGCTCCGTCTACGAGAACCGCTTCGGGACGGTGGCGGTCCGTGCCGGACGGACGATCCACGAGATCACGACGTTCCGGACCGACCACGAGTACGCCGACTTCCGGCGACCGCACCGGGTCGAGTTCGGCGACAGCATCCTGCTCGATCTCGCCCGCCGCGACTTCACCGTCAATGCCCTGGCCTGGGGGGCCGAGGCCCCGGCCACGGGCGGCGAGCCGCCGCGGCCTGGACTCGTCGATCCGTTCGGTGGGGCCGCCGACATCAATGCCCGCATCATTCGCGCCGTCGGCGACCCGCTGGTGCGGTTCGAGGAAGACGCCCTCCGAACCATCCGCGCCATCCGCCTGGCCGCAGCGCTCGGGTTCGAGATCGAGCCCGCAACCCTCGCCGCGATCCGCGATCGCGCCTCGCTGGTTGCGCATCTCTCGGCCGAGCGACTTGCCGCCGAGGTCGAGAAGCTCCTCGCCGCGCCGAAGCCGTCGATTGGCCTGCGATTGCTGCAGGAGGTCGGCATCCTCGAGATCGTCGCGCCGGAGCTGGCGGCGCAGCGCGGCATCCCGCAGAACAAGATCGAGGGCGAGGACCTGTGGGACCACACCGTCAGGACTGTCGATGCCGCGCCCGCCGGTCGCCCCGTCGCCCGCCTGGCGGCACTGCTCCACGACATCGGCAAGCCGATGACGCTGGACGAGGGGCCGTTCCGTGGCCATGAGGCCCTGGGCGAGGACCTCGCTACTGCCCTGCTCGAGCGGCTGCGCATGCCCCGGGCGGTGGTCGAGCGGATCGCCCGCCTCGTCCGCCACCACATGTTCACCTCCGAGCCGGACATGACGGACGCCGCGATCCGGCGCTTCATCCGACGGGTCGGTGCCGACGCCCTCGAGGACCTGTTCGCGCTCCGGGAGGCAGACAACGTGGGGAGCGGCCAGCCGGCCGACGCGAATGGCCTTGCCGAGCTTCGAGCGAGGATCGACGAGCAGCTCGCCGCGGACGTCGCCCTGGACCTGCGCCACCTCGCCGTGTCCGGCGATGACCTGATCTCGGAGCTCGGCCTGTCGCCGGGCCCGCGGCTGGGGCGGATCCTTGGCGAGCTCCTGGACAAGGTGATCGTGGATCCAGCGCTCAACGACCGTCCAACGTTGCTCCTCCTGGCCGAAGCGATGCTGGCCGACGACGGCTGAGCAGCTACCCACCGGCTACCCTGCGGCGATGCGCATCCTGGTCACCGGTGGGGCCGGCTACGTCGGCTCCGTGTCGGTCGAAGCATTGGTCGCGGCCGGCCACCACGTCATCGTGCTCGACGATCTCTCGACCGGTCACAGCTGGGCCGATCTCGCGGGTGCGAGCCTGGTCGAGGGCACGTACACGGATGGGCCGACCGTGGCCAAGCTCCTGGCACGCGAAGGCATCGAGGCGGTCCTGCATTGTGCGGCCCGCTCGCTCGTCGGGGAGTCGATCGCCGATCCGGGGCGCTACTTCGGCGAGAACCTGGCCGGCGGCATCGCCCTGCTCGAGGCCCTTCGGGATGCCGGCGTGCCGCGCCTCGTCATCTCGTCGACCGCGGCCGTCTACGGCGTTCCGAACGCCACGCCGATCCCCGAGGACGCTCCGCTCCAACCGATCAACCCGTACGGCGAGACGAAACGGGCCCTCGAGGCGGCCGCGGGCTGGTACAGCCGCGCCTACGGGCTCAGGGTCGCGTCACTGCGCTACTTCAACGTCGCCGGCGCGAGCGAGCGCAACGGCGAGGCCCACGAACCGGAGACCCACCTGATCCCGAACATCCTGTCGGCCGTCGCAACCGACACGCCGCTGACGATCTTCGGCGACGACTACCCCACCCCGGACGGGACGCCGATCCGTGACTACATCCATGTCACCGACCTGGCCGAGGCGCATCGGCTGGCCCTCGAGGCGACAGCACCCGGCGACCCGCGATCCGACGCTCCGCTGGTCTGCAACCTCGGCAGCGGCGTCGGCTTCAGCGTCCGGGAGGTGCTCGCCGAGGCGGAGCGGGTCGTCGGCCGGCCGATCCCACACGAGCAGGGACCGCGGCGGCCGGGTGACCCGCCGGTCCTGGTCGCCGCCATCGATCGCGCGGCAGCCGTCCTGGACTGGACGCCGAAGCAGTCAACCCTCGAAGCGATGATCGGTTCCGCCTGGTCGTGGCGCCAGCGAAACCA
>DASQFM010000143.1:0-10972 GCA_035633135.1 Candidatus Eiseniibacteriota bacterium | reverse complement strand
GCCGTCTCGCGGGCGATGCGAGCCGCCTCGAGGCCCTCGCAACGGGGGCTCGACTGCCGAACGGCGGCGGTGCAGGCGCCGCCGCGCTGGTGGCGCGGTTGCGAGGCTACCCGGGCATCGGGCCGTGGACGGCGGCTGAGGTCAGCGTCCGGGCGCTGGGCGATCCGGATGCCGTCAGCGTCGGCGACGCCCACCTCTCGCACGTCGTGGCGTGGTCGCTGGCGGGCGAGCCGCGCGCGACCGACGAGCGGATGCTCGAGCTCCTGGAGCCATGGCGGGGCCATCGAGCCCGAGTCGTCCGGCTCCTGGAGTCGTCAGGCCGCGTGCCGCCCCGGTTCGGGCCTCGAGTCGCGCCGCGTGATCTCACGGACCTGACACCCCCGGAGCCCTCGAACCGACTGGCCCGCCGGGGGACGGGCCCGAGGCGGCGGTTCTAGGCGTCGGGGTATCGTGACGGACGTGCCCGACAGGCCCAAGTTCACCAAGTCGTCACCCGAGCTGGTGCAGCGCTACCGCGCGGTCCTGGACCGCCACGCCGCGCCAGATATCACCCTGAAGCCGATGTTCGGGTATTCCTGTGCCTGGATCGCCGGGAACATGGTCAGCGGGCTCTTCGCGGAGGACTGGTGGGTCCGCCTCAGCGAGCCTGACCGCGAATCCCTCCTGACGCTGCCCGGTGCCCATCAATTCGAGGTGATGCCCGGCAAGGCGATGGGCCGCTACGTGGTGTTGCCGCCGGACGTCGTCGCCAGCGACGAGGCCGTCGATCCGTGGTTAATCAGGGCGATCGACTTCACCCGGACGCTGCCACCAAAGCGCTGACCCATCGGCGGCGAACGAGGCCGCTCCGCCCGCGGCGCTCTTCCTAGGGCTGCGCGACCGCGAACGTGTCACAGCCCTCCGTGGTGCCCTGCTGGAAGCCTGTCTGGAACCACTTGGTCCGCTGCTCCGATGAGCCGTGGGTCCAGGATTCCTTGTTGATCGTGCCGGTTGCCTGATCCTGGATCCGATCGTCGCCAACGGCCTCAGTGGCCTTGATCGCCTCGCTGACGTCCTCCTGCGTGATGGATTCGACGTCCGACTGATCGGGCTGGGCCCAGACGGAATGGGCCCAGGTGCCGGCCAGGCAGTCCGCCTGGAGCTCCAGCCGGATCGACAGGTCGTTGGCCCGGTCGGGGTTCGATTGCTGCTCGGAGGCCACCTGGTCCATGATCCCGAGCGCGTTCTGGACGTGGTGCCCGAACTCGTGGGCGATCACATAGGCCTGGGCAAAGTCGCCCGGCGCCCCGAAGCGTTGCGACGCCAGCTCGTCGAAGAACCCGGTGTCGAGGTAGACCTTCTGGTCGGCGGGGCAGTAGAACGGGCCGGTTGCCGACGATGCGACGCCGCATCCGGTCTGGGTCGCCTGGCTGAACAGGACGAGGACGGTCGTCGGGTACTGCTTGCCGGCCGCCTGGAAGCTCTTCTCCCAGAACGTCTGGATATCGACCGTCACCGCGTTCAGGAACTGGGCCTGCTCGTCGGCCGGGTCAAGCGATTGGAACGCTCCGCCCCCGGGCGCCTCGCCGCCGAGGCCACCCAGGCCGCCCGTGCTGCCGCCTGAGAAGGCGCCGCTGAGCAGCAGGAAGATGACGACGATGATGATCCCGCCGAGCCCGCCCCCGATCGGGAGGGGGATCCCCATGCCACCTGAGCCGAGTCCCCCACGGCTCCCGCCGCCGAACATTCCGCCGGCCGCGTCGCCACGGCGGTCCTCGACCTGCGTCTGCGAGGATCGTCTCCAGCGCACTGGGTTCTCCCTTCTGACGGAGGAGCCCGCGTCTAGCGCTTCTCCGTCGGCGATGCCGCTACCGACCCTGGGGCCGGGGACTCACCGGATGGCCGGGTCATCGCCTCCGGCCGGATGAGCTCGTCGAATTCGCTGTCGCTCAGATAGCCGATCGCCAGAGCCGCCTCGCGGAGGGTGGTGCCCTCGTGATGCGCCTTCTTGGCAATCTCTGCCGCCCTGTCATAACCGATCCGGGGTGTCAGCGCCGTCACGAGCATGAGCGAGTTCGTCACGTGCTCGTCGATCCGGGCCCGATTCGCCTCGAGGCCTTCGACGCAGTGCTCGCGGAAGCTGCGGCAGGCGTCGCTCAGGAGCTCGATGCCGTGCAGCAGGTCGAGGGCGATCACGGGCTTGAACACGTTCAGCTCGAAGTTGCCCATGGACCCCGCAAATCCGATGGCGGTGTCGTAGCCCATCACCTGGACGCAGACCATCGTCAGCATCTCGCTCTGCGTCGGGTTCACCTTGCCGGGCATGATCGAGCTGCCCGGCTCGTTCTCGGGGAGGTTCAGCTCGCCGATCCCGGCGCGCGGGCCCGAGGCCAGCCAGCGGATGTCGTTGGCGATCTTCATCAGGCTCGTGGCGAGCGTCCGCAGGACCCCCGATGCGGCGACCGTGGCCTCCTGGCCGGCCAGGGCAGCGAACTTGTTCGGGGCGGTCACGAAGGGCAGGCCGGTGAGCTCGGCGATCCGGCGCGCCACCCGCTCACCGAATTCGGGGTGGGCGTTTAGCCCCGTCCCGACGGCCGTTCCGCCGAGGGCGATCTCGTACAGGCTCGGCAGGGCCGCCTCGATCCGCGCGAGGTCGCCGTCGAGCTGGGCCACGTACCCGCTGAACTCCTGGCCGAGCGTCAGCGGCACGGCGTCCTGGAGATGGGTCCGACCGATCTTCACGATGCCGTCGAACTCGACCCGCTTCGCGTCGAGCGCTTCGCGGAGATCGCGAACGGACGGAACCAGGTTCCTCACGAGGGCGATGGCGGCGGCCATGTGCAGCGCCGTCGGAAACGTATCGTTGCTCGACTGGCTGCGGTTGACGTCGTCGTTGGGATGGACCGGCGTCTTCCCGCCGCGCTTCCCGGTGGCCAGCTCGTTGGCTCGGCCGGCGAGGACCTCGTTGACGTTCATGTTCGACTGGGTGCCCGAGCCGGTCTGCCAGACGCGCAGCGGGAACTCCGCGTCCAGCCGGCCCTCGGTGATCTCGATCGCGGCGCGCACGATGAGGTCGCGCTTGTCGGGCGGCAGCAGCCCTAGCTCGGCGTTCACTTCTGCTGCGGCCCGCTTGAGGATCCCGAACGCCCGGATGATCCCGATCGGCATGGTGTCGTCGCCAACGTCGAAGAAGTGCAGCGACCGTTGGGTCTGGGCGCCCCAGTAGTGCTCGACGGGCACCTCGACGGGGCCCATCGAGTCCGTTTCGGTGCGGCTCGCCGGCTCGCCGGGCGGGGCGGGATCGGCGCGCGGCTCCGCGCGCGTGTCGGCTCGGGGATCTGCGCGCGGATCGGTGGTCGTCACCCGTCCAGTATCGCCCACGGATCGCGAGCTCAGACGACGTTCCGTTCCACGACGGCCTGCCGCTGTCCGAAGCGATCGAGGTTGAGGCCTGCGATGTTGACGGTCCGGGCCTCGCCATCAACGATCTGCTCGGCGATGAGCTTGCCCACGATCGGCGCGTGCTGGAAGCCGTGGCCGCTGAAGCCGGCCGCCAGGAAGAGACCCGCGATGCCGTCGACCGGTCCGAGGATCGGGTGGCGGTCGGGCGTCATCTCATACAGCCCCACCCAGGTGGCGGCCAGGCTCGCGTCCTCCAGTGGCGGGTACACGCGAACCGCCTGGGGCAGCAGCTCGCCGGCGATGAACGCGTCGTCGATGCGGGTGTCGAAGGTCGACGACTCGCCGCGCTTCGGCATGCCCATCAGGACACCATCGCCCTCGCGATGGAAGTAGAAGGTCGTCTCGGCGTCGATGACGAGGGTCCGCCGCGCCGGCCGGCCGGCGAACGGGGCAGTCACGGCGATGTGCCGGGGCAGCGGCTCGATCGGCAGGATCAGGCCGACCGTCGCGGCAAGGGCGGGAGCCCATACCCCAGCGGCATTGATGACAACCGGCGCCTCGATCGGGCCGTCCGGCGTCTCGATGCCGGTGACCCGCCCACTGATCGATCGGATGGCCGTGGCCGTGACGCCGGTCTCGATGGTCGCGCCAGCCCGCCGGGCGGCGATCGCGAAGCCGCTGGTGAGGCCCGCCGGATCGGCGATGCCGTCGTCCGGGCAGAAGGTCGCCCCGATCACGTCGTCGACGGCCAGCCCCGGGACCAGGTCCTGCGCCTCGGGCCCCGAGAGGAGCCGGACGTCCACGCCGAGGTCCCGCTGCATGGCGGCCGCCGCCTGGTAGGCCTGCCACGTCGCTGCCTCCCGGCACAGGAACAGGTAGCCATCGGCGTGGAGGTCGAGCGGCAGCCCGTGCTCGTCGCTGAACGCCTTGAGCATCCGGACACTCTCGATCGACAGCCGGACGTTGATCTCGCTCGAGAACTGATGCCGGAAGCCACCGGCGCAGCGGCCCGTGGACCCGAGGCCCAGGCCCGGCTCGCGCTCGACGAGCAGCACCCTCCCGGCACCCGCGACAGCGAGGTGATAGGCGACGCTGACACCGATCGCGCCGCCGCCCACGATCACGACGTCGGCGCTTCGGGGGCGGTCCATCGGGTCATGCTACGGCGCGCTCGCGAGCGGATTACGCTGCATCTGATGCGCAGGATCCTGTTGTGGTTCGCGACCAACCGCTGGTTGCGCGAGCACATCCCGCGGCTGTGGTTCGCCAAGCGGGCGGTCCGTCGGTTCATGCCCGGGGAAGACGTCGGCAGCGCCCTGACGGCGGCGGCCGTGTTCCAGGCCGACGGGATCGGCGCGATCTTCACCCGCCTCGGCGAGAACGTGATCGAGATCGGCGAAGCCGACGCTGTGGCCGAGCACTACCTCTCGGTCATCGACGAGATCGCCGGCCGCGGGCTCGATGGCGAGGTCAGCGTGAAGCTGACCCAGCTCGGCTTCGATCTCGATCTCGAGCGGACGTACGGCCTCGCCGAACGCCTCGCCGCCCGGGCGGCCGAGAGCGGCAGGAGCATCTGGATCGACATGGAGGGCAGCGCCTACGCCGAGGGCACGATCGCCTTCTACGAGCGGCTGAAGGGCGAGCATCCCAATGTCGGCCTGTGCCTGCAGGCGTACCTCCATCGGACCGCGGCCGACATCCAGCGGCTGCTGCCGCTCGAGCCGGGCATCCGGCTGGTGAAGGGCGCCTACGCCGAGCCGGCCGCGATTGCGTACCAGGGCCGCCATGACGTCGATACCAATTACCTCGCGCTGACGGTGGCGATGCTCGAGGCGGCGCGGGCGGGCAAGAAGATCCGTATCGCCCTGGGCACCCACGACGTTCGGCTGATCGAGCAGGCCGCGGCCCATGCAACGGCAGCCGGCCTGCCGCGCACCGCCTTCGAGATCCAGATGCTGTACGGCATCCGGGCCGACGAGCAACGACGCCTGGCACGCGAGGGCTACCCCGTCCGTGACCTCATCGCCTATGGCGAGGCCTGGTACCCGTGGTACATGCGGCGGCTCGCCGAGCGACCGGCCAACGTCATTTTCGCGCTCCGCCAGATCGTCGGCTGAGGCACGCCCGGGCGACCGCTGCGGTTGCTTTTCGACGCCGCGCGGTTTGCATGAGTGGTACCGTGCATCTCTTGCGTCGGCCGTTATCATGACGCCGCCGTTCCGTGATAACGATCCACCGCGTTTTCAATATTGGAGGAAGCCTCATGGTTCGCGTTCGCGATGCCAAACCTGAAGAGCTGGCACCCCGACCTCGGAAGGTCCGTCCGCTCAGCCCCCGCCAGCTTGCGATTCGCAAGCGCGAGCAGACGATCGACAAGGTTCTCAACGAGCTGGGCGCCGGGCCGGCCTCGGCGATCAAGAAGATCGAGCTCGAAACCGGTGAGAAGCTGATCACGATTCGCGCTGCCATTGCTCGTCAGATCAAGGCCAGCACCAGCACCGTCCGCCTCGGCGTGCGGAACGGCGCGATCTATCTCAGCCGATCGCCAATCCCGGGAGCACGCGGCGGCCGGCGGCCGAAGAACCGCTAGGCGGTGCGCCGATCGGGTGCTTGGGGGTCGCCAGGCGTCGCCTCGTGGCGGTAGAACGGCAGTGACTCTGGCGCCAGCGGCGTGTCGCCCCGGATCAGGTCGGCCGCCTTTTCGGCGACCATCATCACCGGAGCGTAGATGTTGGCGTTTGTGATGGATGGCATCACCGACGCGTCGACGATCCGTAGTCCTGCAACGTCGCGGACCCGCATTGTCGATGGATCGACGACATCCTGGTCGTCGATCCCCATCCGGGCCGTGCATGACGGATGGAGCGCTGTTTCGGCATCCCGGGCGACCCAGTCGAGAATCTCCTGATCGGTTCCAACCCCTGGGCCCGGTGACAGCTCACCGCCGTCATACGGTTGCATCGCCGGTTGGCCAAGGATCTGGCGAGCGACGTGGACGGCCTCCAACCATTCACGCCGGTCGCGCTCAGTTGACAAATAGTTGAATCGAAGGGTGGGATGAACGCTCGGGTCGGTTGAGCGAATCTTCACGCTGCCGCGTGCGTCGGAATACATCGGCCCCACGTGGACCTGGTAGGCGTGACCCCGGCTGGGTGCCGACCCGTCATATCGGATCGCGAGCGGCAGAAAGTGGAACATCAGGTTCGGATAGGCGACCTCGTCATCGCCACGAACGAATCCACCGGCCTCGAAGTGGTTGGTTGTGCCCGGCCCACGACGCAGGAACAGCCACTGGAATCCGATCCACGGACGGCGCCATTTCTGCAACGCCGGCTGCATCGACACCGGCTGCCTGCTGGTGTGCTGGATGTAGACCTCGAGATGATCCTGGAGGTTCTCGCCCACGCCGGGCAGGTGCTGGACGGGATCGATGCCCAGCGACCGAAGCTCGTCGGCGTTGCCGACACCGGACAGCTGGAGCAGCTGCGGCGTATTGATCGCCCCGCCGCACAGGATAACCTCCCCGGCCTCGACGCGGTGGTGCCCGCCGCCGGCCCGGTACTCGACACCGGTCGCTCGACGTTCATTCCAGGTGATGGCCGTCACCGGCACCGAGGTCCTCACCTCCAGGTTGCGGCGCCGCATCGCGGGGCCGAGGTAAGCGCGGGAGGCGGACCAGCGCCGGCCACGCCGGATGTTCCGGTCGAAGGTCCCGAAGCCCTCCTGGCGATAGCCGTTCACGTCCGCGGTCGGCGGGTAGCCCGCCTCCCGGGCGGCAGCGAGCAGGGCCTCGAACAGGGGGTTGGTCGCCGGACCGCGCTCCAGCACGAGCGGGCCGCCGTGGCCGCGATAGGGATCGTCCGGCCCGGCGGCGAGGCAATCCTCCATCCGCTTGAAGTACGGCAGGCAGTGGGCGTAGTCCCAGTCCGCCATCCCGGCAGCCGCCGCCCAGCCCTCGAAGTCGAGCGGGTTGCCGCGCTGGAAGATCATCCCGTTGATCGACGACGACCCGCCGAGGACCTTGCCCCGGGCGTGGTTGATGCGACGCCCGTTCATGAACGGCTCGGGCTCGGAGCGATAGCCCCAGTCGTAGAACCGGCTGCCGATCGGGAATGCCAGGGCGGCCGGCATGTGGATGAAGACGTCGAAGGCCCAATCCGGCCGGCCCGCTTCGAGCAGCAGGACCCTCGTGCCGGGATCGGCGCTCAGGCGGTTCGCCAGAACGCAGCCCGCCGAGCCGCCGCCGACGATGATGAAGTCGAACCGCTCGGCCACGATCGGATGCTAGTCGGTCGCAAGCTCCCAGACGGTGAGCCGATGCCGGCTACCGCCGGCAGCATCCGCGATCAGCCGGTAGCCCAGCTCTCGCGGGCGCCCGTCGCCGAAGTTGAAGCGGACCGTCGACGCGATCGCGCCGGTCGTCCGGAAGTCCTTCCAGAGCCGGACGATGTCGGACCGGATGGTCGGGTCCTCGGGATTGCCGAACTCCTCGATCTGATGCCCGACGATCAGGGTCTCGGGCAGCTCCATGATCGCGGCGAGGGCCGAGCTGACCTCCACGAAGCGTCGCTCGTCGTCGATGATCGCCCAGGCAGGCGCCTCGTTGACCGGCACGGCCGGCGCCGCCCCGATCGAGCCGGAGCGAAACGCGTACCACACCGGCGGACCCTCGCCGTGGCGGGCGAGCTCCGCCTGGACCTTGACGATCGCGGCCGGGTAGCGGCTGCGGAGGCGTCGCTGGAGGCCCTCAGCCGATCGAGGCTCGGCGTGCTCCAGCCAGGCCGCCCGGGCAAAGCGGCCGAAGTCACGGTCCGAGGACGGAAAGGTCCTGAGGTCGACGTCCACGTCGAGAGAATAGCCCGCGCCGATGCCCTCTCCAGTGGGGTTCCCGTACCGGGATGCCACGCGGCCGCGGGGAGCCGGCGGAGCTAGACCTGGGCAGTCGTGGTTCTGACGGTTGCCGGGATCGTCAGCGATGTCGAGGGCAGGCTGACATTGCCGGCGCTGTCGAACGCGACGACGTAGTAGGTCGCGCCCTTGCTCTTCTGGCGGCTGTCCGCCCAGCTCAGGCCCGTCGTCGTCGCGGCGAGCGCGTCGTTGCGGTAGAGGCGGTAGCCCGCCACGCCGACGTTGTCGGTCGAGAAGTTCCAGGCGAAGGTCACCTTGGCCTTGGTCGACGAAGCGACGCGCAGGTTGGTGGGCGCGCTGGGCCTGATCGTGTCCGGGTTGGGCACGACGAGGCTCACGCTCGCTGCGCCCGAGCTGTTGCCAGCGGCATCGACGGCCACGACGGTGTAGCCGTAGGTGGTCCCCGCCACGAGCGGGCCGCTGTCGTCATAGGGGCTGCCGGCGACCGTGCCGAGGAGCACGCCGCCGCGGCGAACCTGGTAGCCGGTGACCCCGACGTTATCGGAGGACGCCGTCCAGGTCAGGCGCGACGTCGTGGCGCCGGCCATCCCGGCTGCCAGGCTGCCCGGTGTCGACGGGGCCGTCGTGTCGGGCGTGCCACCGCCGCCGCCCCAGGAGATCAGGACCTGGGCGGTCCGGCTGCCGATCGAAACGGTGGTGACGCTCGCCCCGCTCAGTGGATCGGTGAACGTCGCGCCGACCGCGAGGGGGGCGTCGGCGTACGAGCTCGTCGCCGGCGTGGCGTCGATCAGCTTCGACTGCGTGATCGTCCCCCAGTCGCTGGAGATCCGCAGGCTGAGGCCGTTTACCACCGGGTCGGACACGCTGAAGTTGTCGAAATTGCTGCCGACGGGCTGGCGCAGCTCGAGGTACAGGTAGGTCCCGTTGCCGCGCGCCACCCGGATGGCCTTGACGGCTGTCCCGGCATCGTCGGCGCTGGTCAGCGGGTAGGAGCCCGTGCTGGCGACCGTCTGCAGGTTCGGGCCGGACAGCCAGCCGAGCGAGGCCAGCTGCTGGTTATGGGTGTGGCGAGTGCTGCCATTGCCCATCACGGAGAAGGGATCGCCGTATTCGCTGTAGCTGCAGTTGGCGAGGTTGCTCGAGAGGGCCACGCGGACGCCGCCCTCGCTGCAGTTGATGGTGCTGGCGTGGTGCACGCCGAAGTTGTGGCTGAGCTCATGGGCCGAGACGTACAGAGTCAGCGCGTTGTTGATCCAGGTGTCCCGACCCGGCAGGTATGCCAGGCCGGACCAGCCGCAGGGCAGGCTGGGGAAGGCGTACTGGACGTTGGTGTAGCTGTTGAGGTTGACGCCGGCGGCGGTCGCGGCGGCGCGCGCCTTGTTGCCGATGTCGGTGAAGTCGCAGGCGTTGATGTTGACGTCGAGGGTGTAGTAGCCAAACACGGCACCGGTCACCGACAGCTGGCCGAACGATTCCTCGGCGAAATAGTTGGCGACGCTGTTGGCGTTGCTGAACAGGATCCCCTGCGCCTGCGCGATCGTCCACGGCTGGGTCGTCTTGCCAATGAAGTTGACCAGCAGCAGCGCAACAGTCTTGGACGCCGCGGCAACCACGGTCGCGGGCTCGACGACGGCCGCCGCGTTGGGACCGCCGACCGCGACGATCCCGGCCGCGAGGTTCCCACGAACCCGGACTCGAGCACCGCTGGTGAACCCGTCGGGGGCCTTGTCCCCGGCAAAGGTCAGCTTGACCGTACCGTCGGCCGTCTCGAGCGTGTACTCGAACACGCCTGGGCCCTGGGCGACGCCGTTGGCGTCGAGGTCATCCCCGTGGGCGACGAGGAGGGTCCCCTCGAAGGACTGCGCATCCGCGGCCGCAACGGCGCCCGGCGCCACGATGAAGACGATCAGCAGCATGGCGGCCAGCGGAGTGAGGCGGCGGCGCAGGTTGGTCATGGGGTCCCCGATGAGTCGCCGCCAATCTAGCAGGCGGATTGGCGTGTGTCCGTCCTTGTCTCATCGGACTTCCCGCTCCACAACCCTTACTTGTGGTCCAGCGAGGTTATCCAATCGGGTCTTGTTGCCCGGGCGCACCGCCCGCGGAGATGGTCAGGCACGGCTGAAGTGGAGCTGGAACTCGATGATCCCGTGATCCTCGACCGACACGGCGATGAAGGTCGTCGGCGGGGTGACGCCGTAGTCGGCGAAGACGATGTCGATCGTGCCGGTCACCGTGACGACATCGCCGGATCGCGTCGCCTGGACGGGGATCTCGACGCGCTTCGTCACGCCGTGGATGGTCAGGTCACCGGTCGCCGTCGCGTCGATCGCGGCGCCTTCGGTCGGCAGGCCGCTGAGCTCGATCGGGCTCGTGACCTTGAACGTCGCGGTCCCGAGATTGAGCCGTCCAACCTGGCCGTCGCGGCGCTGGTCGTCGCTCTGGAGCGTGTTGAGGTCGGCGGTGATGTCCACGCTGGTGATGCTTGAGCCGTCCAGCACCAGCGAGCCGGCAACGTCGGGCGTACGGCCGACCGCCGTGTTCGCCCCGATGTTCGCGAGCTGCTCATCGATCCGGTAGCCGACGAACGAACCGGAGAAGTCATTCGCGCCGTAATCAAACGAGCCGATCGACGGGTCGACATTCCAGGTACCCGCGAGCGGACCCGCGGTCAGCGAACCGGCCGGGGCCGCCGATCCTGCCGGAGCAGCCGTCGCAGGTTGCG
>DASQFM010000142.1:0-9258 GCA_035633135.1 Candidatus Eiseniibacteriota bacterium | reverse complement strand
AGGGTCGAGATCGGCGTTGGGCGGGCTCGGGCGGGCTTGAGCTTCCTGGCTGCCGACGACCTGATCTCAGCGCTCGAGACTGTGCTGCCCGATGCCGAGCGCCTCGGCGACCTCGAGCAGGTCGCGATGATCAACATGCTGGTCGCCCTGACCCGCCTCCAGTCCGGCGACCCGGCCTCCAATCCTGCCGTTCGCGCCGCCCTCGATCGGGTGACCGAGATCGGCCGCCAGCTGGACGACCCCTCGCTCGCAGCGCTGCCACTCGCCCTCATCGGACTCAACGAGGTGTTCGTTGGACCGATTCGTGACGGGGTGACGAAGCTGGAGGAGGCGGTCCCGCTGCTGGAGCGGCACCGCGACACGATCGGCGCCGCCTTCGCCCGCGGGGCCCTTGCAATCGGCTACGCCAACCTCGGCGAGTTCGACAAGGCCGAGGCCGCCGCGAAGAACGCCAGCGAGATCGCTGCGTCAAGCGACCTCATCGCCCAGCTCGACGCCCAGCTTGCAGAAGCGATGGTCCGCTCGGCCCGCGGGCAGCTCGATCAGGCCGTGCCGCTCGCGCAGGCCTGTATCGCCCGGGCCGAAGAGACGGGTGCGTCCGCCTGCGTCATGGCCAGCTCGTGGGTCCTGGGCGACGTCTTCCATCGCCAGGGCCGATTTTCGGAAGCCCGGGACGTCCTCCAGCGAGGCACGGACATTTCCCACGTCGTTGATCGCAGGGTCTGGCGACCGACGCTGATGGCATGGCTCGATTCGTCTTCGGTGGCGCTGGGGCAGGCCGACGATGGGAAGCTGGACGAAGCGCTCGAGACCACCCGCGCAATCGGGAATCACATCGGCGAGGCAGGCGTCCTCTCGAAGCGTGCCGAGTCGATGGCCCGGCGCGGCGAGTTCGAGGCGTCGCTGCCGGACTTCGCGGCGAGTGCCTCGATCCTGGAGGCCGAGGGAATGCGCCCCGCCCTGGCTCGCCACCTCCAGGGTTGGGGCCAGGTCCTTCGCCTCGCCGGCAGGTCGGAGGAGGCCGCTGGCGTCCTGCGGCGATCGCTCAGCCTGTTCGAGGAGCTCAAGCTCGACGCCGAGGCCACCGCGGTCCGGACGATGCTCTCGCTGGGGGCGACGAAGCTCGAGCTCGCCTGAGGGGCGCCTGGGCGCGCCTGATCAGGAGGCCCGGACCCAGACCCC
Organism: Candidatus Eiseniibacteriota bacterium; assembly: GCA_035633135.1. Classification (GTDB taxonomy): domain Bacteria; phylum Chloroflexota; class Limnocylindria; order Limnocylindrales; family CSP1-4; genus UBA5189. Next base: position 8,076 of record DASQFM010000142.1, on the reverse strand, counting down.
GGGCCGCCCGCGGACCGGGTACGCCGCAGGCTCTGGTTGCTCCCGTCAGCTGCCCTTGCGCTCCAGGATCGGCTTGGCGACATCAGGGCGGTCGACCACGAAGGCGAACATCGCCCGATCGCCCCAGCGGCCGAGGAACAGGTGGCCGTGGATGTTGACCCCTGCGTCGGCCAGGGCCCGGGCGATGCGGGCCATCCCGCCCGGCCGATCGTCCACCTCGGCGATGATTGATTCGCCCTCGACGTAGGTGTAGCCACCCTCATCGAGCACCTGGCGGGTCGCCTCGTCGTCCGCGGTGGTCATGATCACGTGGCCGCTGTCGCCCAGTCCCCCGCCACCGATCGCCCGGAGGTCGACGCCACGCGCCGCCAGCGTTTCGGCGAGCGTCGCCATCGCGCCGGGCTGGTTGTGGAGCTGGACGACGAACTGGTTGGCCATGCCGCCATCGTAGCGGCCGGCCTCCGAGGCGACTCGCCGCTAACGCTGTTCTCGCCGACCGATCCGCAAGCCGGCACTCGCGGCGCTCCGAGGCGCGGGTTCTGGCGCGATCCGGTGAATTCCTGCGTCAAGGGCAAGAAATCGCCTCGCGCCTGCGCCAGACGCAAGTAACTCAGCAGGTGACCGAATCGGGGCCAGGGGCTTGCAGCGAGCGCAAGAAATTGGCCTCCTGGCGATCGCAAGTGGGCTCCCCACCGCTCCTGGCTCGGCCGAGGCTCGGGCCCGGGTCGCTACCTTGCGCGAGACGCGAGAAGTCGACGCAATTCGTTCCCTCGCGAGAGACGGGCGCGCGGTTGCTTGCGTCTGACGCAGCAGGCGCGCTCCCGGGGCTTGCCGGTACGCCTTCGCCCGCTCAGGTGCGCGCCTTAGCTCGCTCAGCTGCCTCGTCGGATGGCGATCGCCCGGCGGTAGGCGTCGATGTAGGCCGGCGCCGAGGCGGAGCGCCAGTCGAAGCTGACCGCCATGCCGCGGTCCAGCAGCGCCTCCCAGTCCGGATCGCCGGGCTTGAATCGCGCCAGGAAGCGGTCGCAGGCCTCGAGAAGGGCCGTTGGATCGGCGGGCCGGAACTTGAACCCTGTCCCCTCCTGGGGCCGTTCGTCGACGTCGATGACGGTGTCGCGGAGTCCGCCGGTCGCGCGGACGATCGGTGGCGTGCCGTACCTGAGGGCGATCATCTGGCCGGTCCCGCACGGCTCGAAGAGCGAGGGCATGACGAACCCGTCCGCGCCGGCGTACAGCCGCCGCGCGAGATCGCGATCGAAGCGCTCCACGATCGCGACCCGGTCAGGGTTCGCAGCGGCAACCTTTCGGAGCGAGCCGACCAGCTCGGGGCTGCCCGAGCCCAGGATGCCCAGCCGGATGCCGCGCTTGACCAGCGCCGGCGCGGCCGCGGCGAGGAGGTCGAAGCCCTTCTGGCGGTCGAGCCGGCCGATCATCGACAGTAGCGGGCCGCGGTCGGCCGGGTCCATGCCCAGCTCCTTGAGAAGCTCGGTGCGGCACGTGGCCTTTCCCGAGCGGTTCTCTGCCGAGTAGGTCGCCGGCAGGGACCTGTCCGTTGCCGGGTTCCAGAGGTCGGTGTCGAGGCCATTGAGGATCCCGAAGAACGTGTCGCCGCGGGCACGGAGCGCCCCGTCGAGACCCATGCCCTGCTCCGGATGGAGCGCCTCGGCCGCGAAGCCCGGGCTCACGGTGTTGACCAGCTCGGCACGCTCGATGGCGCTCAGGAGGAGGTCCAGGCCATCCGCGCCGGCCCGCACGGTCCCGTCGCCCGGTGCCAGGCCGAGGTCACCGAGTCGATTGGCCGGCGTCCAGCCGTGGTAGGCCAGGTTGTGGATCGTGAGCAGGGCGGCCATGCCGCTGGTCGACGACGAGGAGCCGGCCGCCCGTGCTCCGCCGCTCGCCGGTGCGGTGAAGTCTGCCGCCGCGGTAGTGGTCTCCGGTCCCGAACGGGAGCCGCGCCCGGCGCGAGCTCCCGGCTTCGGGCCTGGCTCGGCGTCGCGGAACAGCAGCGCCGGCGCGGCGTGCCAGTCGTGCAGATGGATCAGGTCGGGCGGCGGGTCCTCGGCCCGAAGCTGTTCGAGCGCAGCGCGGCAGAACAGCCCGAACCGCCAGGCGTTGTCGGGGTAGTCCCCTTTCGCATCGCCGTAATACGACTCACGGTCGAACGCCGGGGGATGGTCGACCAGGCGCAGCCGGTAGCCGTTGGCTTCGACGTCGATGACCTGCAGGGCCGTGACGCCGGCCGCCGAGCGCGGGTCGGGAACTCGAACCGTCCGAGCTATCGCGCCGTCGGGGATCTGGATTCCGCGGTAGCGCGGGAGGTACACGTCGACGGGAAGGACGAGGTCCCCCGACCCGATCTGCCCGAGGGCGCGGGCGAGGGCGTCCACGACGTCGGCGAGGCCGCCGGTCTTGGCCCACGGCTCGCACTCCGCGGCCAGGAAGGCGATCCGCATCGGCATTGGCATCGGCGGAGCATAGCCCGAGGGGTTCCGGCAGGGAGGCACCCGGCTGCGCTGCCGGCGTCTATGATCCGGCGCGATGGAGCCCACCGTCCGAATCCCGTCGGCCGCGCCGGCCAACGTCCGGGTTCCGCCGGAGCTCGAAGGCCTCCGCCGCCTCGCCTACAACCTGTACTGGTCGTGGCATCCGCGTGCCCGGGCGATCTTCTCGCGCATCGACAGCACCACCTGGGCGCGTCATCACAGCCCGATTCCGATCCTGACCGGCATGGTCAACTGGGCGCCGCTGCTGGACAACCCGGATTTCATGGCCGAGGCCCACCGCGTCATCGCGGACTTCGATCGCTACCTCGGCAACGGCGCCGACCACTGGTTCCATCGCCGTCACGCGCGCGCCCTCGACGGCCCGATCGCCTACTTCTGCGCCGAGTACGGCATCCACGAATCGCTCGGCATCTACTCGGGCGGCCTCGGCGTCCTCGCCGGCGACCACATGAAATCGGCCAGCGACATGGCGATGCCGCTCGTCGGCGTCGGACTCCTGTACCGCAACGGCTATTTCCGGCAGACCATCGACGCCGACGGTCACCAGGAACACCGCTACGTGAACTTCGACCTGAGCCGCCTGCCGCTGACCCGCGTCCTGAGCCGCGAGGGCGAGCCGCTCAGCGTCAGCGTCGAGCTGCCCGGTCGGGACGTCGCGGTCGACGTCTGGCTGGCCCAGGTCGGCCGCGTCCCGGTGCTGCTCCTCGATACGGACACGCCGGCCAACGATCCCGCGGACCGGCCGATCACCCACATCCTGTACGTCCGGGGCCGCGAGATGCGGCTGCACCAGGAGCTGATCCTCGGCGTCGGTGGGGTCCGGGCCCTACGAGCCCTGGGCATCGCCCCCGCTGCCTGGCACCTCAACGAAGGCCACTCGGCCTTCCTGCTCGCCGAGCGGGCCCGCGAGCTCGTCGCCCACGGCGCGGCCCTCGACGATGCCCTGGCGACTGTGTCGCGGAACAGCGTCTTCTCGATCCATACGCCGGTCTCGGCCGGCAACGAGCGCTTCGAGGCCGACCTGGTCCGCCGCGTGGCCGGCCCGCTCCTCGACGGCGACGGCCGGCCGGGCACGGGCGGTGTGCCGATCGAGCGGGTCCTCGAGATCGGGCGCGGCCCCGACGGCGACGCCGGCCAGTTCGACATGACCGCCTTCAGCCTGCGGCTCTCCGTTGCCGCCAACGCGGTCAGCAAGCTCCATGCGCAGACGGCCAACGCGACATGGCGCGGCACGGCGCCCGGCGAGATCCGCGCGATCACGAACGGCGTCCACACCCCGACCTGGGTCGGCGGGCCGATCCGGGAGCTCCTCGAGCGGTATCTCGATGCCGACCTCGACGACCTCGACAACTCCACCGAAGCCAGCCGCTGGTGGGAGCGGATCGATCGCATCCCCGCAGCCGAGTTGTGGGCGGCCCACCTCCGCCAGAAGCTCGAGCTCTCAGTCTTCGCCCGCGGCCGGCTGCGCAACCAGTTCGCCCGCCACGGCGAGGCGCCGAGCGTTCTCGCCCAGCTCGAGCAGGTCCTCGACCCGAACGTCCTCACGATCGCCTTCGCGCGGCGATTCGCGACCTACAAGCGCGCCGGGATGATTTTCACTGACTTCGATCGCCTCGCCCGGCTGGTGAACGACGCCGATCGGCCGCTCCAGATCCTCTTCGCCGGCAAGGCGCATCCGGCGGACCGGCCCGGCCAGGCCGTGATCCAGGAGATCTTCACCCGCACCCGCTCCAGGGAGTTGCGCGGCAAGGTCTTCATCCTCGAGGACTACGACATGCGGATCGCCCGCTTCCTGGTCCAGGGGGCCGACGTCTGGCTCAACAACCCGCGCCGGCCGCTGGAGGCTTCGGGGACCTCGGGCATGAAGGCCGCGGCGAACGGGGTCGTGAACCTCAGCGTCCTCGACGGCTGGTGGGACGAAGGCTGGACCGGCGACAACGGCTGGGCCATCGGCGGACGGGAGCCGCTGGCGGATGAGGCTGCCCAGGACTGGGCCGATGCGATGGACCTCTACCGCCTCCTCGAAGAACAGGTGATCCCGCAGTACTACGCCCTCGACAAGGACGGCTTGCCCGCTGAGTGGATCGCGCGCGTCCGGCGCTCGATGGCGACGACGCTATGGCGCTTCTCGACCACCCGGATGCTGCACGAGTACACCGAGCTCCTGTACCTGCCGGCGGCCGGCGTCACCTCGGAGATCACGGTGGAGGCCCGGCCTGAGCCGGCAAGCGGGACGGGGGTCGAGGTCGGCCGCGGATGACCGGCCCGATCTCGGGATGACGCGCCGGATCTCGAGATGACACGCCGGATCTCGCTCGCGCTCACCCTCCATAACCACCAGCCGGTCGGGAACTTCGGCTGGGTCTTTGCGGATGTCTTCGAGCGGGCCTACCGGCCGATGGTCGAGGCGATCGAGCGACACCCTGGCATCCACCTCGGGCTGCATTACACGGGCCCGCTTCTCGAGTGGATGCAGGCCGAGCAACCCGCATTCATCGCCCGGCTGCGGGGCCTGGTCGAGCGGGGCCAGGTCGAGATCCTGGGCGGTGGGCTGTTCGAGCCGGTCCTGGCGTCGCTGCCGGAGCAGGATCGCATCGCCCAGCTCGAGCGGATGGCCGGCGTCGCCGAGGAGCTCTTCGGGCTCCGGCCGACGGGGGCTTGGCTCGCCGAGCGCGTCTGGGAGCCGGACATTCCGACCTCCCTCGTCGCGGCGGGGTACACGTGGACGATCCTGGACGACGCCCATTTCCGCGCCGCGGCGATCGCCGAGGACGCGATGTGGGGTCCCTATACGACCGAGGACCAGGGGCGGCTCGTCACGGTCTTCGGCACCGAGCAAGGGCTCCGCTACCGAATTCCCTTCCACGAGGTCGACGAGGTCATCGACTACCTCCGCGAGCACGCCACCGAGGGCGGCGAGCGAGTCGGGACGATGGGCGACGACGGCGAGAAGTTCGGCGCCTGGCCGACGACCTGGGAGCATTGCTGGGGCGAGGGCCGCTGGGTCGAACGCTTCTTCGAGGCCCTCGACGCCAACGCCGACTGGCTTTCGACCGTCAGGCCCAGCGACTGGCTCGCCGCGAACCCGCCGATCGGCCGTGCCTACATCCCAACAAGCTCGTATGCCGAGATGGGCGAATGGGCCCTGCCGGCCGACGAGAGTCGCGCCTTCGGCGCGGCGCTCCGACACGCTCGCGAGGCCGGCGCACCGGAAGCACGCTGGCTGCAGGGCGCCTTCTGGCGCAACTTCCAGGTCAAGTATCGGGAGGTCAACGACCTCCACAAGCAGATGCTGCGGGCCTCAGCGAAGGTGGCATCGCTGGCGGACGGACCGGCCCGGATCGAAGCGACGGACCACCTCCACCGGGGCCAGTCCAATGACTCCTACTGGCACGGCCTGTTCGGCGGGATCTACATCGCCCACATGCGGGCCGCAACGCTGGAACACCTCATCGCGGCGGAGGACATCGCCGACCGCGAGCTGGGTCACGTCGACGCCAGCGAGATCCGCGACCTCGACCTCGATGGCCGGGACGAGGTCCTCTTCGCGAACGCGGGGCAGGTCGTGACGGTCGATCTCGACGAAGGCGCCGGCATCGGCTCGTGGGACCTGCGCGCGGCTCGCCACGCCGTGACGTCGGTCATGCGCCGCCGGCCGGAGGCCTACCACGAGACGCTTCGACGGCATGCGGTTGCCGTCCAGCCAGGTGTCGACGCCGCGGCCGCGCTCGATCACGTGGCGGCCGTGGATGGCGAGGCCGATCGCGAGGGCACCGCGCCGGCCTCGATTCACGAGATCGTGCGGACGAAGGAAGCCGGGCTGGCGGCGCACCTGACGTACGACGGATACGAGCGGCGCAGCGCCCTTGTCCGCTTCCTGCCCCTCGACCAGACCGCGACCGAGTGGCGGGCCGGGGGCGGTCCCGACCTCGGCGATTTCGTCGACGAGCCGTTCCGGTTGGTCGAACTGGCCGCCGACCGCGTGGTCGTCGGTCGCGACGGCTGGGTCACGGTCGATGCCGGCGCGCCACAGGCAGTGTGGGTGGAGAAGCGGATCGCCCTGGGAGGCGGCCGGCTGGACCCGACGTTGGGGGTCCAGGTCTCCCTCGAGAACCGCTCGCATCACGCTTTGCGCTCGCGAGTTGGCGTTGAATGGGCGATGACGATGCTCGGCGGTGGCGGCAATCCCGCTGCCTGGTGGGAGGTCGCCGGCGAGCGGGCTCGCCACGATGGCGCCAGTTCTGCGGCCGGACTCGGACGGCTCGGCCAGGGAAACGATTGGCTCGGTCTCGAGATCGCGACCTCAGTTTCGCCGGCGGCCGACGCATGGTGGGCGCCAATCGAAACCGTGTCCAACTCTGAAGATGGGTTCGAACGGGTCTATCAGGGCAGCGCGCTGCTGCTGTCCTGGCCCGTTGGGCTCCAGCCGGGGGAGCGGTGGTCCGGAACGGTCGACCATCGCGTCAGCGTTGCTCGGGATCGCGGCCAGAAACGCCGTCAGCCCGCGGCCTGCGCGCCACGGGCTGACGAACGGTGATGTATTCGGACTTGTGTCGCGGCCCGCTCAGCGGTCGCGGCCCAACGTTCAGACGGTCAGCTCACCGCTGGCGGCGCGCGGATCCTCGAAACCGGGCCGGCTGTCGACCCCGCGATTGAGCGCGATGATGTCGATAATCGCGACTGCCGCGACGATGAGCCCGAGGACGATAAGGCCACCCATCGTGATCACCCTTTCCTGGCCGCTTTGCCGGATGCTTGGTACAGTGAACTAGGCCAAATCGAACAGTACTTGGACTAGCCAACTATGTCAACTCCACCAGACCGCCCATGAGCAACGTGATAGACGACTCCCGAGCACCCGACCAGCCGCTCGATGTCGAGCGCGATTCGGACGTGCCCATCTCGACCCAGATCTACTGGCAGCTCGCCTACCAGATCGACTCGGGGCGACTCCAGACCGGCGAACGGCTGCTTCCCGTTCGCGAGCTTGGGGCGGCCCTGCGGGTCAACCCGAACACGATCCGAGCGGTCTACCGGCGGCTCGCCGACGCCGGCTACGTGACAAGCCGCCACGGTGCGGGCACCGTCGTTGCGACCCGGCCGCCGCACCGCCGCAAGCCCGAGGCCCTCGGCGGCATCGTCTCCGAGCTGTTGCGGCGTGCCGCCCAGGCAGGCTTCGCCCCGGACGAAGTCGCCGCCGCGACGTTCGCGGCCGCCTCGGAGCGCAAGCGGCCGGGTAGCCTCGTGCGGGTGCTGTTCGCCGAGTGCACGACCGCCGACGCCGGCTACGACGCCGAGCGGCTGAATGCCGAGTTCGCCGGCACGATCGAGGTCGAAGGCACCCTGCTCGACGACCTGCCGGAGCGGCTCGACCGCTTCCATTACGACCTCGTGGCGACCACGACCTTCCACGCCGACGAGGCCCAGGCGCTCGTCCACGGTCGCGTGCCGGTCGTCGCGATGCTCGTCGGCCCCGGGTACATGGAGCTTGTTCACGAGATCGCCGGGCTGCCCGCCGGCTCGCATGTCGGACTCGTCTGCGCCTCGGAGCGCGGGACGGACAACATCGCCG
>DASQFM010000141.1:0-1914 GCA_035633135.1 Candidatus Eiseniibacteriota bacterium | reverse complement strand
GAGCGTGGAAGCGTCGTCCGCGACGAGGCCGGGCGGGCTCGCGTCCACCTTGCCCACGGACCGGCGGGGCAGGGGAGTCACGTGCTGTCGGCGCTTGCCGCAGCGGATGGCCTGGCGGTCGTGCCCGAGGACGTCGACATCCATCGGGCCGGCGATCCGGTCGAGCTGTGGTGGCTCGATGGGCGCTGATAGGCGGCCGGTACCCCATGGCTTGAGACCGATGCGGCGGTCGCTTTCCGGTGGGTATTCATCAAATGGCATAACGATCGCCAACGAGGGCCAACGCGGGCCCCGCCGATCGGGCGTGCAACGCCCTCGCGGGAGCGGGCCTCCGGGAGGCAGGGTGTCGCCGCCCGACGCCGTGACCGTGCGCGCGGCCGTCCCGCGTCGCATCATCCGAGGACCATGGACCGCAACACCCCAGCACCGCGCTCTGAACGCCGCCGTCTGAGCCATTTCGACCGGGCCGGCCGGCCCCGGATGGTCGACGTCAGCGACAAACCGTCGACGGCGCGGCGGGCCGTCGCCGAGGCCTTTGTGGCACTTGCTCCAGAAACGCTGAGCCTGGTCATCGACGGCAGCGGCCCCAAGGGCGACGTCCTGGGCGTTGCGGAGCTGGCAGGGGTGATGGGCGGGAAGCGAACCTCCGACCTCATCCCGCTCTGCCATCCGCTGGCCCTGACGGACCTCGTGGTCACCGCGACGCCCGATCGCGCGGCCGGCGGGCTGCGGATCCGGGCCGAGGCAGCGACCAACGGCCCGACCGGGGTCGAGATGGAGGCGCTGACCGCCGCCTCGGTCGCGGCGCTGACCGTCTACGACATGGTCAAGAGCGCCGAGCGCGGGGTGGAGATCCGGTCGGTGCGACTGCTGTCGAAGTCGGGCGGTCGGAGTGGCGAGTGGCATCGCCCGGCCGACCCGGGCCAGGCAGCGGCGCCGATGGCCCGTCCCGCCCGCCGGCCCGGCGAGCGGGTCGCCGGCCGGATCAGGAAGAAGGGCTGACCCGGGTGCCGGCCGATCGCGCCGCTGAGCGCTCCGCGACCGACCAACGCTCCGCGACCGACCAACGCTCCGCGGCCGACCAACGCCCCGCGACGGCCGACCAACGCCCCGCGACGGCCGACCGGGCCGAGCAGGATCGGATTCCGCGCGGCACCCGGGCGCTCGTCCTCACCATCAGCGACGGGATCGCGGCCGGCGTCCGCGACGACGACTCCGGGCGTGTCCTGGCCGAGCGGCTCGGCACCCTTGGATTCGCCGTCGATCAAGCAACCGTCCCGGACGAGCGGGCCGACATCGAGATCGCCCTTCGCGACAGCGCGCGGACCCACGCCCTCGTCGTGAGCACCGGTGGCACTGGACTGACGCCCCGCGACGTGACCCCCCAGGCGACCCTCGCGACGGTCGACTACGAGGTTCCCGGCCTGGCCGAGGCGATGCGTGCCGCGGGCCGGGCGAAGACGCCGATGGCCGACCTCTCGCGGGGGGTCGTGGGCGTGGTCGGACGGACGCTCGTCGTGAACACGCCCGGCAGTCCGAAGGGCGCGCTGGAGTCCCTGGCCGCGCTGGAGCCGACGCTGGCCCACGCCCTGGAGACCCTGGCCGGCCCGTACGACCACGGCATCCCGAGTCCTGATCAAGCCGTCCTGAGCACCGACCACGGCGTGGCGAGCACCGACCGCGGCGTCCCAGGCGCCGATCGCAGGCGCGAGGACGGGTCATGACCTTCGCGTTCTTCGACCACGTGCCGGCGTACCCGCTGGTCTTCGTGCTGTTCTGGGGGGCAGCGTTGTTCTTCGTGCTGGCGATGGCCCGCCATCTGCGGGTCTTCGCGGCGGTCCGGGCCGAGGGGCCGAGCCCATTCGACGACATCCCGGCGCGCTTCGTCGGGCTGATCCAGTACGCGTTCATCCA
>DASQFM010000140.1:0-5716 GCA_035633135.1 Candidatus Eiseniibacteriota bacterium | reverse complement strand
TCGTCCGCGAGGAGCGGCTCGATCGGCCCAAAGCCGGCGATCTCGTCGACGACTTCCTCGATCAGGCGCAGTCGTTCGTCACGGGTCACGCTGAAGCTGCCCTGGACGAGGGTCTGTTCCACGATCCCGGTGACCTTGCTGCGGACGTCCGCGGGATCCGAGATGTCGAGCAGCGTGTCGAAGCCACGGACGACCTGGTCCTGGACGCGTTCCCTGATCTGCCGCAGGGACTGCTCCCGGCCGGAATCGCGGGCCGCGTTCGCGGGCGTTGCCACCACCACGCGCGGAGTCCCACGCACGATCGGCGGGGTTTTCCCACCGCCCTGCGTGTTGCCGCGCTGGTCAGCCTTCTCGGCCGGTCGGAGCAACGACATTGACGTGTGCCTCGCTGCGGGGAGAGTCGTAACTCCCGATCGTGTGCTGTCGGGGGCTCGCAAGCACTGGCCCCCGCCGCGCTTGCCGATCTCGCGGAGAGGATACCCCCCGTTTGCCAATGATGGCACTGTGAACGGTAGCGCCCCACCGATCATTACTGACTCTGGACCGTCCGGGGCGTAGGGTTGGCCCGTCGATGTCTCGCCTGGGGGCGGGAGACGCGAGGAGGCTCGAGATGGTCGTGCACGAAACGAACGCCGGACAGCCGGTCGGTCGGGCCAGGGTATTGACGCACCGGCGCATCGCGAGATCCGTTTCGATGTTGCTCGGCGTCGCCCTGCTGGCAATGCCAATCCAGGCGTTCGCCGCCGGGCGCTACCCGAACGCGATGGCCTCGACGGGCGATTCGATCACCCGGGCCTTCAACACCGGATTCTTCCCGTTCACCGACAACGCCGGCGGATCGTGGTCGACCGGCACCAACTCGACGGTCGCGAGCCACTACACGCGGCTGCTGGCGCTCAACCCCAAGATCAGGGGCAAGAACTACAACGACGCCAGGTCCGGCGCGAAGATGCAGGACCTGGCCGGCCAGATGACGACGGTTAACACGCGAAAAGTTGGCTACGTGACCGTGCTCATGGGCGGCAACGACGTCTGTACCCCATCGGAGTCGACGATGACCAGCGTCGCTGACTTCGAGGCGCAGTTCACGGCAGCCATGAACACGCTGACGTCCGGCTCGCCGTCGGCGCAGATCTTCGTGGCAACGATTCCCGACGTGTACCAGCTGTGGCTGATCGAGAAGGGCAACCTCAGCGCGCGCACGACATGGGGGCTGTTCAGCGTGTGCCAGTCGATGCTGGCGAACCCGCTATCCACGGACGAGGCAGACATCGACCGGCGGCAGCGCGTCCGGCAGCGGGAGATCGACTTCAACGATGCCCTGCTGCGGGTCTGCGCCGCCTACCGCCAGTGTCGCTCGGACAACGGCGCCGTCTTCAACACCGCTTTCACCGCCGCCGACGTCTCGACGCGGGACTACTTCCACCCGTCGCTCGCCGGCCAGGCGAAGCTCGCCGCGGGGACCTGGGCGGTCAGCTACTGGGGGCCGTAGCCGCCGCCGCTGGAGTGCTCTCGCGCCGGCCGGCGTGACCGCCCCGCCTCGGAGCTGAGCGCCGCCCGGAGGCCGCCCCCGGGCCGCCGGTCACGGTCCGGCATACTCCGCCGATGTCCGAGACGACCAGCCCCAGCGTCGAGGCGCCCGGCAGCCGCGTCTCCGACGAGATCTCGGCCGAGGAGCTGGCCCATCCGGAGAGCCTGGCGTCCGTGCACCAGCGGCCGTCCGAGCCTGGTGACGGGCTGTGGTCGCCAGCGCGCCGGTCGCTCACCATCGGGCTCGTTGTCACGATCACCCTGCTCGCCGCCGAGGCCCTCGGCGTTGCGACCGCGATGCCGATCGTCGCCCGGGAGCTGGGGGGCCTGGAGCTGTACGGCCTCGTCTTCTCGGCGTTCTTTATCGGCACGCTGCTCGGGATCGTCGTGGTCGGCGGCCTCATCGACGAGCGGGGCCTGCTCGTGCCGTTCGGGATCGGCCTCGGCTTCTTCGCGCTCGGCCTGGTGGTCGCTGGCCTGGCACCGTCGATGCCCGTCCTGATCGGCGCGCGATTCGTCCAGGGGATCGGGGCCGGGGCCATCCCGCCGGTTGCGTTCGTGGCCATCGGCCGGAGCCTGCCGGAGCACCTCCGGCCGCGCATGTTCGCGACCCTGTCGACCGCCTGGATCCTGCCGGGGATCGCCGGCCCGGCCGTCGCCGGCGTCGTCGCCGAAGCGCTCAACTGGCGGCTCGTCTTCCTCGGGCTCCTGCCGATCCTGGTCGTGTCGGGCGCGATCGCGTTTCGGGCACTGGCGCGCCTGCCACGGGTCACGCGGCACGATCCCGGGGCGACCGCGCGACGGGTGACCAACGCCCTGCTGGTGGGGCTGGGCGTCGCGGTCCTGACCGCGGGGCTCGCGAGCGACCTCCTGCCGGTGATCCTCGGGGTGGCTGCGATGGGCCTGGCGGTGACCGGCTTCGCCTTTCGGCGGCTGACGCCGCTGGGCACCCTCCGCGCCCGCCGCGGTTACCCGACCGCGGTCCTGCTGCGCGGCCTGCTGACCTTCGCGTTCTTCTGCGTGGACGCGTACGTGGCCCTGCTGCTGGTCGAGGTCCGCGGCTGGTTGGCGGCCGGCGCGGGACTGGCGCTCACCGCCGCGACGGTCTCGTGGACGGCCGGCAGCTGGATCCAGGCCCGGCTGTCGACGCGGTTCCCGCCGGACCGCTTCGTGCGGATCGGCTTTCCGGTCGTGGCCCTCGGATTCGCCGGTCTCGGGGCCGTCCTGGTGCCGGAGGTGCCGGCCTGGCTGGGAATCCCGGCGTTCGCCGTGGCCGGCCTGGGGATGGGCCTCACCTACGCCCAGTTCGCCCTCATCGTGCTGCGCGACGTGCCGCCGCCGAGCCAGGGAACCGTGACGGCAGGCTTGACCCTGTCCGACGCCCTCGGGACGGCCCTCGGGAAGAGCGTCGCGGCAGCCCTGATCTCGACCACGGTGCGGGCCGGGATCGGGCCGGGTCCGGGCATCGGTGCCGCGATCGTCGTCGGGGTGGCAGCCGCGCTCGTCGGCTTCGTGCTCGCGCCCCGGCTTCGTCGTCGCGCCGAGGTCGCCGGAGCAGTACCGTAGCAACCCAACCGTCGTCCGCCAGCAAGGAGATCGAAGGCCCGTGTCCGCCGAGACGCTTCGAGCGAAGATCCGCGAGATCCCGGACTTTCCGAAGCCCGGCATCCTGTTCTACGACATCACGACCCTGCTCCGGGAGCCCGACTCCTTCCGCGAGTCGATCCAGTTGATGCTGGAGCCGTTCAAAGGCGAGGCCGTGGACATCGTGGTCGGCATGGAATCGCGGGGCTTCATCTTCAGCGCCCCGATGGCTTACGAGATGCACGCCGGCCTGGTGCCGGTTCGCAAGCTCGGCAAGCTGCCGGCCGAGACCCTGTCCGCCGAGTACGCCCTCGAATATGGCTCCAACACCCTCGAGATCCATCGCGACGCGATCCAGCCGGGCCAGAAGGTCCTGATCGTCGACGACCTGCTGGCGACCGGCGGTACCGTCGCGGGGACGATCGACCTGGTCGAGCGGCTCAAGGGCGAGATCGTCGGCCTTGCCTTCCTCGTCGAGCTGGAGTTCCTCCACGGTCGCGAGCGGCTCGGCGACCGGCGCGTCACGAGCGTCATCCGGTACTGACTGGTCGCCGGCCATGACGGCCCAGCCACCCGACCCGTCGCGCCGCCGGTTTTTCCGGCAGCTCGCGTCCGAGGTCGTCGGCGGCGCGGTCAAGGTGGCCGGCGCGGTCGGGGAGCTCCGCGAGCGATCGGCTGCTGAGGCGTCGGCACTCCTGGCCGACGAGCGGCGGGCGACGGCAACGCTCGCGGCCGGGCCTGACAGTGCTGCATCGGGCGCTGAGCTCGTCGCCGGCGAGGGCCACGAGCCCGATCCCGCCGCGGAGGCCGGCGGTGGGCCTGCGCCGCGGGCGGCTCGGGGGTTTCGCACCCCGTTCCGCTTCGAGTCCGACGACGTGCTGCTCGTCATCGACCAGCGTCGCCTGCCCGAGGCGCTCGTCGAGATCCCGATCCGCAGCGCGCCGGAGGCGGCGGCGGCGATCCGGGACATGGCCGTCCGCGGCGCCCCTGCGATCGGCCAGGTCGGGGCGATCGGCCTCGCGCTGTCCGCGCGGCTGGCGCGCAACGCCTCACCGTTCGTTCGACGGGCCATCCTCCACGGCGCGGCGGCGACCGTCATCGAGGCGCGGCCGACGGCGGTCAACCTGCGCTGGGCGATCGAGCGGCTCATGGCCCGCTACAGCGAGATCGGCGAGACCACCGAGGACGGCAGCGCCGTGGCGAGCGCCCTGCACGATGAGGCGATGGCGATCGTCGCCGAGGCGACCGACGATCACGGCCGTCTCGCGGAGGCCGGTCTGGGGATCCTGCCCCGGCCGGAAGGTCGTGCCCTCCAGGTGCTGACCCACTGCAACACCGGGCCGCTCGCGGCCGGCCAGTATGGGACGGCGCTCGGCGTCGTCCAGTCGGCCCATTACGCCGAGCGGCCGATCCATGTCTGGGTCGACGAGACACGGCCCTACCTGCAGGGCGCCCGCCTGACGGCCTGGGAGCTGGGCCAGGCCGGTGTCCCCCACACGCTCATTCCCGACATGGCGGCCGGGGCGGTGATGGCCCGCGGCGACGTCGACGTCGTCCTCGTCGGGGCCGACCGTGTCGCCGCCAACGGCGACACGGCCAACAAGATCGGGACCTACACGCTGGCGGTGCTGGCCGACCGGCACGACATCCCGTTCATCGTCTGTGCGCCCCTGTCGTCGGTCGATCTGGCGGCGCCCGACGGGTCCGCGATCCCGCTCGAGGAGCGCCGCGGCGACGAGGTCAGCACGTTCCGCGGTCTGGCCATCGCACCACCCGGCACGGCCGTCCACAACCCTGCTTTCGACGTCACGCCGGCAGCGCTGATCACCGCGATCGTGACCGAGGAGGGCGTGCTGCTACCGCCGTTCGGCCCCGCGCTCGCGGCCGCCGCCGCGCAGCGATCCGAGCGTCGCCGGGCCGGTGCCGTCGAGCCGGCCGGCGCCGACGAGCGAGCCGTAGCCGCCGACGAGCGAGCCGTAGCCGCCGGCGAGCGAGCCGGCGTCGCCGACGAGAGCGGCACTCCGCCGCCGGAGCCCGTGGCCACCAGCGGCGGAACCGGCTGATGGCGAGCGTGGCGATCGCGCGCGGCGACGACCGCAGCGGAAATGCCCTGGTGATCGGCGAGACCACCGACCGGGCCCTCCTGCGCGGGTTCCTCGATCGCGATCGCCTGTTCGCCGCGTATGCCCTGTGCGACCTCGAGGAACGCGAGTTTCGGCGGACTCGCTGGGGCATCGCCCGCGAGGGGGCCGCGGTGGTCGCCCTTGTCCTGGAGTACGAGGGCTACTCGCCACAACCCCTGTTCGTCATGGGCCGCGACGATGGAATCGCGGCGATCCTGCGCGACGTGATCCGGCCGCGAATCGCCTACGTCGCCGCACTGCCGGAGCAGCTGCCGGCCATCCAGACCCGCTACCGCGTCGATGTCGGTGGCCAGATGGTCCGGATGTGGCTCGACGCCGAACGCTTCCGGCCGGTCGGCGATGCCGGTGTGGTGCGGCTCGTGCCCGCCGACGCGCCGGAGCTGAACCGGCTCTATCACCTCGGCTTCGGGTCCTGGCTGCCGGCCCAGGCAATCGGCGACGGGGTGTACTACGGGATC
>DASQFM010000139.1:0-6886 GCA_035633135.1 Candidatus Eiseniibacteriota bacterium | reverse complement strand
TGCTACGATCCGCGTCCGCGCCATGGGCCCGCTGCGCCCGCGCCAACCATCCCAGCTGCGCGCTGTGTCGCGCCGATTCGAGAGGTCCAACTCTTGGCCAGAACTCCCCGCAAGTGGACGGGCGCACGCTCCCCCGGAGGCTTGAAGCGCGTCCGAAGCTCCGCCCGCCGGCACGAGGTGCTGGGCCCGCGCCGGACCGCCGCGAAGACGCTGGCCAAGAACGCCCTTTCCATCGCGACGGCGCCCGTAGCCGGCGACGATCCGCAGGTTGCGCTCGCCGAGGCAATGAGCGCCCTCGATCGGGCCGCCAAGTCGGGTGCCATCCATGCCAACGCCGCGGCCCGTCGAAAGTCGCGCCTGGCGCGCAAGGTCAACGCGCTCGTAGGTGGGGCAGTGACGACCGCCGCCGGGCGAGCCAAGACGGTCGGCCGAGCCGCAGCCCAGAAGGCGGCCAAGGCCCGGATCGCGGCCGGCAAGGCGGGCAAGGCCAAGGGCGCCCAGACCGCTGCCGGCAAGGCACGAGCCGCGCTCAGCCGCACCAGCCGAGCCGAATCGGCCGATGCAGCGGCGCGCGCGGCTGCCGCGACCTCGACCACCACGACCGAGGCCAAGGCGCCGGCGAAGCGTCCGGCGGCGAAGAGCAGCACGGCGAAGGCGCCGGCGAAGAAGACGGCCGCGAAGGCCACTGCCAAGCCTGCCGCCAAGGCGGCTTCGAAGAGCGCGAAGCCGGCGGCGAAGAAGGCCTAGAGGCCCGGGGGCCACGCGGGCTTAGGAGCTCGCGGCCGGGCTCGCAGCCACCGCGCCGGGCGTCCCTCGCGGCCGGGTCAGGCCATAGAGCACGCCGCCGATCAGCCCGAATGCCGTCGGCGCGGCAACCAGGAGCTCCGCCGTCAGGGCCTGTTGGGCCCAGTAATAGGCGCTGAAGCTCGTGGCATCGGTGACACCAACATCACGGAGCGCGCCGCCCTCCCGCTCCAGGTAGCGCTGGTATACGCAGTCGGCGCCGCCGGCGCAGCTGATGCGGCCACCCAGGCCCGGGTCCCGATAGCCGTCGTCGGCAAAGAAGAACAGGGCCTTCACGGCGAGCAGCAGGGCCGCCAGGGTGAGCCCCGTCGCGAGGCTCGCGAAGACCGCGTTGGCGATGATGCGAGCCCATTCGCCCCGTCGCCGGCCAGAGCGAACGCCGGCGTAGTAGCCGATCAGCAGGCCGGCCGGGATGGAGAGGGCCCAGTAGATCGGTTCGATCGGGATGATGAGCAGGAAGCTGAGGCCGATCGTGATCGCCATCCCGATGCCGACGTAGGCGGCAGTCAGCGCGCCGCCATCGATCAGACGGCTCACCGGTTACTGGTCGAGGCGCCGGACGTGCCGCCGGTCCCCACCCGGCCGAGCGCCGCGGGGCCGGGGTAGATCGAGACATCCCCGAGCTCCTGCTCGATCCGCAGCAGGCGGTTGTACTTCGCGACCCGTTCGGAGCGCGACGGCGCGCCGGTCTTGATCTGGCCGGTGCCCATCGCCACGACGAAATCGGCGATCGTGGTGTCCTCGGTCTCGCCCGATCGATGGCTGACCATCGCGTTCCAGCCGGCGCGCCGGGCGAGCCCAATTGCATCGATGGTCTCCGTCAGCGTCCCGATCTGGTTGAGCTTGATCAGGACTGCGTTCATCGCCGCCTCGGCGATCCCGCGGGCGATGAACGTCGGATTGGTGACCAGGATGTCGTCGCCGACCAGCTGGACCCGGGATCCGAGCCGGGCGTTCAACTCGCGCCAGCCGGCCCAATCCTCCTCGCCGAGGCCGTCCTCCAACGACACGATGGGGTAGCGCGCGACCCAGTCGGCCCACAGGTCGATCAGCTGGCCGGAGTCGAGGGTCCGATCCTCCCGCTCGAGCCGGTAGCGGCCCACGACGTCGTCGTGGCCGGTGCCCTCGACGAGGATCGAGCTCGCCGCGGGGTCGAGCGCCAGGGCGACCTCGTCGCCGGGTCGATAGCCGGCCCGTTCGATCGCCCGCAGGATGACCTCGATGGCGGCCTCGTTTGAGGGCAGGCTCGGCGCGAACCCACCCTCGTCGCCCTGTCCAGTCGCGTGGCCTTCGTCGTGCAGGATCGCTTTCAGCGCCGCGAAGACCTCCGCGCCCGCGCGCAACGCCTCGGCGAAAGTCGCGACCCCGATCGGCGCCACCATGAACTCCTGGAAGTCGGTCGAGTCATGGGCGTGCTTGCCGCCGTTGAGGATGTTGAAGAACGGCACCGGCAGGGTCCGCGCGCCGACGCCGCCGAGATAACGGTAGAGCGGCACGTCGAAGGCCGCGGCGGCGGCGTGGGCACAGGCGAGCGAGACGCCCAGGATGGCATTCGCGCCCAGCTCGCCCTTGTTGGCCGTCCCGTCCAGGTCGATGAGGATCGCGTCGATTCCTGCCTGGTCGGAGGCGTCGAGCCCGATGAGGGCCGGGGCGATGACGTCGGTCACGTTGGCGACGGCGCGAAGGACCCCCTTGCCGCCGTAGCGCGCCTGGTCGCCGTCGCGGAGCTCCACGGCCTCGTTGAGCCCGGTCGAGGCGCCGGACGGCACGCCCGCCCGGCCGACGCTGCCGTCGTCGAGGACGATGTCGACCTCGACCGTCGGGTTGGCGCGTGAGTCGAGGATCTCTCGCGCGTCGACCGAGGCGATCGTGGTGTCCACCCTCAGGCTGCCTTGCGGTCGAGCAGGACGGCGATCCCCGGCAGCTCCTTGCCCTCGAGGAACTCCAGCGACGCGCCGCCGCCGGTCGAGATGTGGGTGAAGCGCGAGGCAAGACCCTGTTGCTGGATCGCCGCGATCGAATCGCCGCCACCGACCACGACGGTCGCCCCGGCATCCGCCCGCTCGGCGAGGAACCGGGCGATGGCCTTGGTGCCGTGCGCGAACGAGGGGATCTCGAACACCCCGACCGGGCCGTTCCAGAAGACCGTTTTGGCCTCGCCGAGCTCCGCTTCCATGAGCTCGAGCGACGCTTTGCCGAGGTCGACGATGTGCCACGACGCCGGGATCTTCTCGGCCTGGAGGGTCTTGTACTCGGTGCCCCGGGTGACCTCCTTCGCGACGATGACGTCGACGGGCAGGATCACCTTGATGCCCTGCTTCTCGGCGACATCGAGGACCCGGCGCGCGGCATCGACCATGTCGTGCTCGGCGAGGCTCTTGCCCACCGACTTGCCCTGGGCCAGCAGGAAGGTGTTGGCCATTCCGCCGCCGAGGACGAGCAGGTCGACCTTGCGGACGAGACTGTCGAGGACCTGCAGCTTGCCCGACACCTTGGCGCCACCCACGACGGCAGCGAACGGCCGGGCCGGGTTCTCGATGAGGTTGGAGAGGGCCTGGATCTCCTTCTCCATCAGCAGCCCGGCATAGGCCGGCAGCAGCTTGGCGATCCCGACGGTGCTGGCGTGCGCCCGGTGGGCGGTCCCGAACGCGTCGTTCACGTAGAGCTCGGCGTAGTCGGCGAGCTGGCGCGCGAAGACGGGGTCGTTGCGTTCCTCCTCGGCGTGGAACCGCAGGTTCTCGAGCAGCAGGGCTTCGCCGTTGCGGAGGCGTCGGACCGCGTCCGACGTGCCGACGCCAAGCGCGTCGCCGGTCACCGGCACGTTGCGCCCGAGCAGCTGGGTCAGCCGCTCGGCGACGGGCCGAAGCCGCAGGCCGTCCTGGACCTTGCCGTCGGGCCGCCCCAGGTGGCTGGCGAGGATCACCCGGGCGCCGTGGGCCAGGAGGTATCGGATCGTCGGCAGCGAGGCCACGATCCGGGAATCGTCGGTGACCTTGCCGTCCGCGAGGGGAACGTTGAAGTCAACGCGGACGAAGACGCGCTTGCCGCTGACGTCCGCGTCGCGGACGGTGAGCTTGTCCATTGGCTACGTGGCTCGCTTCAGTGGGGCCCGGGGCACGTTACGCCGCCGCCGCGGCCGGCAGGCGCGCCGCGACGAGCTTGATCAGGTCGGCGCAGCGGCAGCTGTAGCCCCATTCGTTGTCGTACCAGGCGATCACCTTGACCATCGTGCCGCCGATCACCATCGTCGAGGCCGAATCGATGATCGACGAGCGCGAATCGCCGCGGAAGTCCGTCGACACGAGCGGCTCGTCCGAGACCCCCAGGATGCCCTCCATCGGGCCCTCGGCCGCAGCCCGGAAGGCATCGTTGAGCTCGTCCTCCGTCGTCGGGCGAGACACGTCCGCGGTGAAGTCGACGACGCTCACGGTCGGTGTCGGGACCCGCAGGCTGAAGCCATCGAACTTGCCCTTGAGGTCCGGGATCACGAGGGCCAGCGCCTTGGCCGCACCCGTGCTCGTCGGAATGATGTTCTGGCCGGCGGCTCGGGCCCGCCGCGGGTCCTTGTGGGCCACATCGAGGATCCGCTGGTCATTGGTGTAGCTGTGGATCGTGTTCATCAGCGCTCGCTCGATGCCGACCAGATCGTGCACGACCTTGGCGGCCGGCGCGAGGCAGTTCGTCGTGCAGCTCGCGTTGCTGATGATGTGGTGCCGCTCGGCGTCGTAGCGGTCGTCGTTGACGCCCAGCACGATCGTGATGTCCTCGCCCTTCGCGGGGGCGCTGATGATGACCTTCTTCGCGCCGGCCGTGAGATGCGCCCCGGCCTTTTCCGCGTCTGTGAAGATGCCGGTCGATTCGAGGACGATGTCGACGCCCAGGTCGCCCCACGGCAGGGTGGCGGGATCCTTGGCCGTGAGGACCTTGATCTCGCGCCCGTCGATGATCAGGGCGTCGTCGGTATGGTCGACGGTCCCGGGGTAGGCGCCGTAGGTCGAGTCGTGCTTGAAGAGCAGGGCGTTCATGGACGTGTCGATGAGGTCGTTGACGGCAACGACCTCGAGCTCGGGGGCTCGCTCGAGGATCGCCTTGAGCGACTGGCGGCCAATGCGGCCGAAGCCGTTGATGCCGACGCGGACCGACATGTGGATTCCTCCTGGACGATGGCCGGCGAGCTCAGCTCGCGGCGATGGATGACGTGGCGGAACGGGCGGGCTCGTTGCGCCCGTCGGGGGCACCGAGCCGGCTCAGGACCAGCGGATGGGCTCCGGCAAGCGATACGTCGGCGCCGAGCTCGGCCGGGACGACGGTGACGTAGCGGGCGGTGACATTGAAGCCCTCGGTCGCGATCGCGCGGCGGATTGGCTCGAGCAGGCGCTCGCCTTCGGCCTCCGCGATCGAACCGCCGATGACGATGCGACGGGGGTTGAAGGCGTTGACATAGCCGACGCATGCGACCGCCAGCGCTCGCCGAGCCGTGACCATGAGCTCGACGCAGTCTGGATCGCCGGCAAGCGCGCCCTCCGCGACCTCGCGGGCGGAGAGCTGCTCGACGCCGCCGAGGGCCTCGGCGCGCTCCTGGAGATACGGGCTCCGATCCGCGGCAACGAGGGCTTGGGCTTCGCGGGCCAGGGCCGTGCCACTGGCGAACGACTCCACGTGGCCGATGCCGCCGCAACCGCAGGGCGGACCGTCGAGCGCGACCGGGACGTGGCCGAGCTCGCCGGCCAGGCCGTCGGCGCCACGGAGCAGCTTGCCGGCCGTCACCACGCCGCCGCCGACGCCCGTGGAGACCGTCAGGTAGATGAAGTCGTCGATCCCGATGGCCGCTCCGAACGCGCGCTCGCCGAGCGCGGCGACGTTGGTATCCCGATCCAGGAAGGCCGGCAGCTCGAACGCGTCGCGCATTTCCGCGGCGATCGGGATGTCATGGAACTCCGGTCCCAGGTTCGGCGGCTCAACCACCACCCCGGTCGCCGGGTCGACCGGCCCGGGCGATGAGATGCCGATGCCGGCGAGCGCGGTGGCGATGGCCTCCGGCGCCTGGGCCCGCGAGGCCGCCAGCAGGTCCCGGCAGGCCCGCAGCACCGCCGCCGGTCCTTCCTGCTTCGGGGTGTTCGCCTCGGTCCGGGCAAGCCGCGACCCATCGGGCCGGATGACGGCAGCGCGAATGCGGGTGCCGCCCAGGTCGAGGGCGAGGACCGGCGGATCGGACAGGCTGGGACCTCGAATGCGGAGCTGGGAGAGCAAGCATTCTACCAAGCGGACATGGAACGACCCCCGCCGCCAGCCGGCAGGGGTCGTGATCCCTGACGAGTTGGGCCGCAGTCAGCCGCCGATTCTGAAGACCTTCGTCCCGCACTTCGGACAGGTGCCCTGCAGTGCCGGCTTGCCGTTCTTCATCGTGATCCGCTGCGGGTTCTGGATTTCGACCTTCATCTTGTCCTTGACGCAATAAGCCTCAGCCATGGGTTCAGGTCCTCCTCGAGCTCCATTGCTGCGCCCCGGGCACGTGCCCGAAGTCGCTCTGGTGCGCTAGATTCCGAGCGACGGCCGCCAGTGGTCCGTCGCCATCTCCTGCTTGCGGCGATCGATGCCGGCGAGGATCTGGAGACTCTCGAGCCCCGTCTCCACGCAGGCAGCTTCCGCTGCGTCCTTCGCGGCCCCCGTAACGAAGTCGCCCGTTGTCCGCTGCGCGTACACCGCACAGACGACCCCGGCCCGACAACGTGCAAGGCCCGCCAGCACGAGCAATGCTGAAGCCTCCATCTCGAAGTTCATGACCCGTTGGCGCGCCATATCGTCGGCGAGGTCAGGGTAGCGGATGGGAAGCTGGGGAATGGGTCGGCCCTGCGCACCGAAAAAGCCCGGTGTGGTGGCCGTCAACCCCACGTGGTAGCGCTTCCCGAGGCGTTCGGCGGCCTCGATCAGGGCGAGGACCGCCTCGTAGTCGGCCACGGCGGGATAGCCGTCGTGGACGTACCAGCTGGTCGTGGTCTCGAGGCGCACGGCCCCGGTCGAGATGACCAGGTCGCCGAGCGCCATCTCGGGCTGCAGCCCGCCGCACGAGCCGACACGGATG
>DASQFM010000138.1:0-8446 GCA_035633135.1 Candidatus Eiseniibacteriota bacterium | reverse complement strand
CGTGGACGCCGTAGAGCATCTGCAGGTCCAGCCGGGCTCGCTCGCTCTCGGTGACCATCGACCACTGGCGGGTGGTGACCCGCCGGATCTCCTCGAGATGGCGGGCCGACGAGGTGAGATGGATGAGGGCCGCGTAGTTCGCGTAGGCCATGGCAATGATCGTCGACATGACGCCGGTCTGGTCCTCGAGCCGCTGGTAGATCGCCAGGGCTCGCTCGAGCAGCTGCCCCATCTCCATGAGCACCGGCGCCATGGGCGTCTTCATCAGCTGGCTCTCGACGGTGTCGCCGGCCGCGATCGCCCGGGCGACCGCCTGGATCCGGTTCGACTTCAGCTCCTCGACGAACCATTCCCGGGCCCGGCTGAGGAGGATCATGGCGACCTCGCGCGAGGCGCCCGCGATGGCCGGATCGTCGCCGAGCTCCTCGCCGAGCTCGATCGCCCGTCGATAGGCCTCGTCGGCACCGCCGAGATCGGCCTCGCTCCCCGCCGCGCCGAATCCCTCGCCGATGTCGGCCAACATCAGGGCCTGACCGAGCTCCAGGTTCGCTCGCAGCTCGGCGGCCCGGTCACCCTGCTGCCCCGCGCGTGTGCGCACCCGCCGCGCCAGCTCGGCGGCGGCGTCCTCGTCGTGGGCCATCCGGAGCGCGCCGGCGCGCCGCAGCTGGACGTCGAACTCGAAGGCCGGATCGCGCAGCGCTTCGGCAAGGGCGGCCAGCTCGGCGAGGCCCTCGAGTCGGTCGGAGGAGCGCCGCAGCACGGCGTAGGCATCGTCGCGGACGGTCAGGAGGGTCCGGCGGTCGCGCGACGTGGAGACCACCGGCAGCGCCTGCTCGACGAGCCGCAGGGCCTCCTCCGGCGCGTTCGACTGCAGGGCCGCGGTCGCGGCGTCGATCGAGAAATGGGCCGCCCGCTCCGTATCGCCCGCGGCGAGGGCGTGCTGCGCCAGGAGCGGCAGGCCAGCCGGGGCTGGGTCGCCCGATTCGAGCAGCAGGTCGACGATCGCGGCATGGACCTGCCGCCGCCGGCTCTGTGTCAGCTCCGCCAGGGAGAACTGCCGGACCTGCTCGTGGGTGAAGGTGAAGTCGGCCGGCTGACCTTCGGGCTGGGGCAGCAGGAGCCCGGCATCGACCGCGGGGCGGAGGTCGTCGGCCAGGTCGCCGACCGGCGCGCTGCCGTCGATCGACGCCCGAACCGCCCGCAGGTCCCGCAGGCTGAAGCTGCGGCCCAGGACAGCGGCGTCGGCAAGGGCGGACCGGGTGGGCGCCGGCAGCCGTGCCGCGCGTCGCTGGATCAGGGTTCGCACCGCGGCCGGGATGAGGCGCTGGGCGTTGCGCCCGAGCCGCCAGTGGCCATCGATCAGCTGCAGCGTGCCGGCGTCGCGATGCGTCCGGGCCAGCTCCTCCACGATGAACGGCACACCCTCGGACTGGCCGTGCATCGCGGTGGCAGACACCGGGTCGAGCTGTCCGCCGAGGACATTCCTGAGCAGCTCGGCCGTTTCCACAGCGGTGAACCGACCCGGGCGGAGGCGTCGGACGAGGCCCATCCGCTCCATGTCGGCCACGAAGTTCACCGCCTCGCTCACGCCGGCGAACTCGTCGGGCCGGACCGTCAGGAACAGGAACACGGGTTGATCGGCGTCGCTCCGGACGACATACCGCAACAGGCGCAGCGTGTCGTCGTCGGCCCACTGGACGTCGTCGATGAGGATCGCGAGCGGGCGGTTCATCGCCAGCAGCCCGACCGCCACGCCGGCGAGGTCGAACGCCCGCAGCAGCTTGGCCTCGGGCGACAGCGACGCAAAGCCCGCCTCGTCGCGACCCGAGATCGCGTCGACGACCCGCCGCGTGGCCTCCTCCGCCGCCGTACCGACACCGGCTTCCCGGATGGCGCCGGCCGCGAACAGGCTCTGGGCCAGCAGGAACGGTCCCCGGATCTCCTCGTCGGCGGTGATTGCCACGGTCGTGAAGCCTGCCTCGACGGCCAGCTCGGCGGCGGCCAGCAGCAGGCGGGTCTTGCCGATGCCGGGCTCGCCCTCCAGGGTCATCGCGGTCAGCCGGGTCTTGGCGTCCTTGAGCTCCTCCGCGATCGCCGCGAGCTCGGCCGAGCGGCCGACGATCGAGCCCGTAACCCGTCGCAGCTGGACGGCCAGCGAGCACTGCGGCTGGACCAGCGGGTCGAGGGCGCTGCCGTTCAGCAGCCGCAGGCCGGGGGTGCTGTCGGTCGGCGTTGGAGATGCCGGCGGCGCGCCGGAGACTGCGCTCATCCGGCGATTATGGACGCGCTGCGCGGAACCTCACGATATCGCCGGGCGGACCGTCACAACGCCACCGCCCGCAACGCGACAGTGCGGCGGCGCGGAACCTCGCTACGCGGCCGCGGGGAGGCCGCCGGAGGCGAGGGCCGCCGCCCGCACGAGCCGCAGGATTCGCTCCCGCCGCAGGCCGTCGAGCGATCGCTGCGGCGGCAGTGAAGCCAGCCAGTCGGCGACCTTGTTGGGAGCGATGACGGCACAGCCCGTGTGCATCGGGACGTTGGTGTCGTCGCCGACCACAACCGCGTAGACCTCGACGACGTTCTCGCTGTCGTCGGCGGCGAACCAGGCGCGCACCCGATCGGCGTCGCGAGCGGCTCGCTCGAGTGGGTTCTCGATGGTCCCGACCTTGCCGTGGCCGACGCGGACCTCCCAGCTGCGGATGCCGCGCGACATGACCGCGCTGGGCGGTGGCAGCTCCTCGATCACGGCGACCCCGAAAGGACCGACGACCAGCTCCGGGACGACCCGGGTGCCGTCCGGGATCCGCAACCCGACCGCGAGAACGTGGTCGTCACCAAACGACGTGGCCGCACGGTTCGCGGGCGTGAGATGCAGGCGCGTCGCGCGGTGGATCCGCTGCGCCCTCAGCAGCTGACCGGCGCCGACGAGGGCGAACACCCCCGGGGCCGTCAGGCCGAAGGCCCAGGCCAGGATGCCGGTGAGGGCCTGGTACGTGGTCGCCCGGCCGCTGGGCATGTACTGGTCCAGGAAGCCGCTGAAGAAGACCACGCTGACGAGCCAGAGGGCGACGACGACGAGGACCGTGCCAAGGACAAGGGGGATCGCGATGGCCCTCCGGACTGGCCAGGACTGGAGCGGCCGCGGTGAGGCGATGACCTGCACCAGGGCATCCTCCGCGGGTCCGAGGCAATGTGAAATCACCAATTCGGGTCAGTCCGATTCGGCGACAGGACCACGAACCGCACGCAATCCACCCGCACCGCAGCGGACCTCCACGGACGAGCAGGACCCCCGTACCATTGCGGACCCTAGTGGCCGGGACCATTCTCGCCGCATGCGGCTCCTCCTCGGCCTCGTCCGGACCCTCGCCCGGTCGGCAGTGTTGCTGCTGGTGATGTCGGTCGTGATTCTGGTCGGGTTGGTCGCCCGGCTGCCGCTCCCGGTCACCCTCGCCCTCGCGATCGCCCTGCCGGGTCTGACGGGGCTGTTCTGGGTCGCCCAGCGCCGCCAGGGCGCCCTCGTCACGGCCCACCGAGCGGCCGACGCGACCGGGGCGGCGATCCGCGCCGTGGGCCCCGAGATCCCCACCCGCCGCGCCACGGTGCCCGACGTCGAGACCGCCTTCGAGGATCCGGAGGCGTCGATGCCGCGCTGGCGTCGACCGTCACTCCTGCTCGCCCGCAAGGCGGACCCAATGCGCACGGCCGACGCTCGGCGCGGTCCGATCCGCTTCCCTGCCGGCAGCATCGACCGCAGCGAGCTGCGCATGGTTCGCTACGCCGTCGTGCCCTTGCTCGACTGGCCGGACGAGGTCCTCGGCGAGCGCCAGGACGACCTGGCGACCGGCGACGAGATTCGCGTCCTCGGGGCCCGCGGGTCCTTTCTCGAGATCGAATGTCCCGACGGCCGGCGAGGCTGGATTCATCGAACGACCGTCGGCCCGCCCGCTGAGCCACACCCCGAGGCCCAGGAGGCGCTCGACGCCATCCTGCTGGCGCGGGGCCTCCGCTAGGGCTTCCGCTCCGTCCGTCGCCCGGCCACGGCCGGCGCGCGTCGCAGGACCAGCAGGTGCTGGTGGGTGATGTTCGGAACGAAGCCGTTCGGATAGCCGTATGGCCGTAACCGCGTCCCGGCCTGGTACCAGATCAGGTCACCCTTGGGCACGAAGCCCGCCGTCGCCGCGCGCCCGGCAAGATCGGCGCCGGTGAACACGTAGCGGCCGCCCTGGTACGCATCGCGCACGATCAGCACGGCATAGCGGCCGGGCTTCAGGACGCGATGGAGCTCGGTGAGGACCTCCGTCATGCGGTCCAGGTAGGCCGGGTAGTCGGGCAGGTTCGCCAGGTCGGCGGCATCGTCGGTGCGCATCGCGTAGTCCGTCCGGCGGTTCGCGAAGGTCTCGGCCAGAACCCCACCGGCCATCGTCATCGGCAGCTGAACGTTGTACGGCGGATCGGTCGCCACGAAATCCACCGAGCGGTCCGCCAGCGTCGGCAGGACCTGCAACGCGTCGCCGACCCGGAGGTCGCAGCCCGCCGGATCGAACGTCCGCACGCCGCCGGGATCCTGGGGGCCGAGATCGGCCAGCACCGGCCCGGCGCCACCACGGGTGGCCAGGGCTTCGTCGACGACCCGGCGATAGACCTCCGCCCAGGCAGGCGCCAGCTCGATCCCGATGGCCCGCCGGGGCCCGCGGGCGATCGCCGCCCCGAGGAGCGTCCCGCCGACGCCGGCGAACGGATCGAGGACGAGCTCACCCGTCCGGCTGAAGAACTCGATGAGCCGCGCCATCAGCCGCGGCGGCTTGTTCGCGCCGTGGGCCTTCCGCACCTGATGCCCGAGCTCTGACGGATAGGCCGTCGTCCAGACCGACTTGGTGAAGTACAGCCATTCCTCGCCCGACAGCTCGTTGAGCGTGTTCCGGGGATGAGGCGGCCGGACGGCGTGCGCCCTCGCCGGCGGTTCCGGGATTGGAGGTATGGCGCGCACGGCGCGCGACGGGCGGTTCGGCATCGGTG
The DNA here is from genome assembly GCA_035633135.1 of Candidatus Eiseniibacteriota bacterium. Classification (GTDB taxonomy): domain Bacteria; phylum Chloroflexota; class Limnocylindria; order Limnocylindrales; family CSP1-4; genus UBA5189. The sequence goes on along the minus strand of DASQFM010000138.1, from coordinate 3,427 downwards.
CGAGCGTACCCGGCCGGCGCTACTCGGTGAACGGCGGGTCACCGCCGAACGCCGGCTGTCCCGCGACTCGGGCCTCCGCATCCCCGGTCGGTGGCTCGGCGGCGAGCTGCGTCGCCCGCATCGTCCGGATCGGCGAGAACCACGCGAACGCAATGGCCGCCACGCCACCGAGAACGCCGACGGCGAGACCGGCGCGCACGCCGAGGGTCTCGGCGATCACGGCCCCCAGGACCGTGCCCGCCAGCTGGAGGAGGACGGCAAAGGTGCGGATCGTCGCGTTCACCCGGCCCAGGAGGCGCCCGCTGACGGTCGACTGGATGACCGAGACCTGGACGACGTCGTAGACCGTGGCCGAGGCGTCGCCGATCAGCTGCTGGCCGATCAGGAAGGCCGCCCCGAGCAGGACCGCGCCCGAGGGTGCCAGCGGGATCAGTGCGCTGCCGATCGTGAAGCCGATCAGCCCGGCCAGCAGGGTCCGGCCGATGCCGAAGCGCCGCGTCAGCCGCCCGGTGACCGCGGCTCCGAGGAACGATGCCGCGCCGCCGAGCCCGGCGATGACCCCGATCGCCGCCGGCGGCAACCCAAGGTCGTTGATCGCGAACAGCAGGTACGACGTTCCGAAGATGCCCCACGACAGGTGCGTCGAGCCGTGGGCGGCCGTCAGGGCCCGCAGGACCGGCGAGGTGCGAACGAGCCCGATACCTTCGCGTACCTCGCGCAGCATCGGCGCGCGGGCGGTGGTCGGCGGCCGCGCCGGCTCGCGCCGGCGGATCGCGCCCAGGAGCACGGCCGAGACAAGGAACGACGCGGCGTCGATCGCGATCGCGATGGGCGCGGTCAGCACCTGGACCAGGAAGCCGCTGATCCCGAAGCCGGCGAACTCGGCCGCCGACGCGCTCGCCGTCAGGGCGCTGTTGGCCTCGAGGAGCCGGTCCTTCGCGACGACGGTCGGCAGGTATGAACGATCCGCGACGTCGAAGAACGTCGTCAGGATCGCGGCCGCGAAGGCAACGACGAGCAGCTGCGGCATGGCCAGGAGGCCTGCCAGCGCGGCCAGTGGAATCGACCCGAGGAGCACCGTCCTCCCGAGGTCCGCGCCGATCATGATCGGCCGCCGTCGCAGGCGATCCACCCACGCCCCGGCGACGAGACCCACCAGCAGGCTGGCGACGAGCTCCAGCCCTCGCAGCGCCGAGATCTCCAGCGGCCCGGCGGCCAGGACGATGATCGCGGCCAGCGGAAGCGCCGTGCGGGTGACGTACGACCCGAAGAACGAGATGGTCCCGGCCGACCAGAGCAGGACAAAGTCGCGGTCGCGCCAGAGCGATCGCCCGGCACCGGAAGTGGTGCGTCCAGCCACCGCTGGACTCTAGACGCTGGCCGGATTGGTTGGCTCACCTTCGCCATCGCTGTGGCACGATGGGCCCATGCCCGCCCGTCACTCGGCTGAGCGCTTCGTCGGTCGGGAGCGGGAGCTGTCGAGGCTCGCCGTGGCCCTCGAGTCGGCGGCCGCCGGCACCAGCCGCCGGATCCTGCTGGCCGGCGAAGGCGGGATCGGCACCAGCCGGCTCGTCACCGAGACGGCCCGCCGCGTGGCCCTCCTCAACGAGCCCTTCCGGGTGATCCGTTGCGCGGCCCTGCCCGCCCGGAGCCATGCTGCATACGCGCCGATCGCCGCGAGCTTCGGGCCGTGGCTGGCGGACCTGGCCGACGACGAGCTCCGCCGCGTCGCCGGGCCCGGCGCCGAGCCGCTCGCCCGCCTGCTGCCCGGCCTGGCGCCCCGCCTGCTGGGTGCTTCACCAGTCGAGAACGGCGGCGGCCGCACTCCCGGTACGGCCCGAAGCCGTCGCGACGGCGTGGCTCCCGAACGGCGGGCGGCCTGGATGAGCGAGGCGATCCATGGGCTCATCGAGCGGGCGGGCGAAACCCAGCCGATCCTGCTGATCCTCGAGGACCTCCATCACGCCGATGCCGCCACCCGTGGCCTGGCGGCCTTCCTGGCCCGCGTCACCCGCCCCGCCCGGCTGTGCGTCATCCTCAGCTACGGCGCCGATCGGCTGGCGCGCGGCCACCCACTGCTCCGCGAGCTGACCGCGATCGCCGATGCGGCGGAGCCGCCCGAGTCGCTGCAGCTCGACCCGCTGGGCCGCGCCGAGCTGCGGGCGCTGGTCTCCGAGCTCGACGGCGAGGGACCCACCGCGGCGGCGCTGCTGCTCGTCGCGGAGCGCTCCGGCGGCAATCCGCTGGTGGCCGAGGAGATCGTCGCCGCTCGCCGCGAGCTGTCGGGCGTGTCGATCAGCGCCGTCATCGACGAGCTCGTCATCGCCCGGCTCGCCCGCCGCAGCTCCGAGTGCCGGCGCGTCCTGCGGCTCCTGGCGCCGGCAGGGCAGCCTCTGGGCCGGGCCTCCCTGGCGGCCGTCTCGCGCGGCTTCGAGGCGTTGGTCGACGGCATCCCGCCGCGGTCCACGACCCGGCCGCGTCGCGGCGACGGGGTCCTTGACGCCGACCTCCGGGCGGGGGTCGAAGAGGCGATCGAATACGGCTTCCTGGTCGAGACCCCCGACGGCGAGCTGGCCGTTCGTCACGAGCTCGTCGCCAAGGCCATCGAGGACGATCTGCTACCTGCCCAGCGCCGCCGTCATCACGTCGCCCTGGCGAGCGCCCTCGATGGCGACCCGAGCAGCGCCCTGACGCATTGGCTGGCCGCCCACGAGACGGCCCGCGCCCGGGCCGCAGCCCTTGCCGCCGCCGCCCAGGCGGAGCGGCTCGATTCGGCCGCTGACTCGCTGGCCTCGCGCGAGCTGGCCCTCAGCCTCGGGCCGGGCACGGCGGCCGAGCGACGGGAGACGTGGCGCCTGCTCCTCGAGACGGCCGAGGTGGCCCTCGCCGCAGGTCGGCCCGACCGGGCGCTGGCCTACCTCGAGAACGCCGCCGGCCGGATGAGCGACCGCGAGGACCGCGTCGTCATGGCCGGCCTGCACGAGCTGCTGGGTCGGGTCGCCCGCACGCTCGGCGACCACGACCGGGCGCTCGCCGAGCACCGCCGCGCGGCGCAGACGGTGCCGCCGGGCCCCTCGGTCGCCCGGGCTCGGATCCTGGCCTCGCTGGCCCAGACGCTCATGCTGCTCGGCCATTTCGGAGAGACGGACCGCATCGGTAACGAAGCGATCCAGGTGGCCCGGAGCCTTGGTGCGGAGGTGCCCGAGGCCCGCTCGATCGAGGCCCATGCGCTGTGCACCGTTGGCGTCGCACGCGCCTGGAGCGCCGACGGCGAGACGGGGGTCGCGCTGCTGGAGCAGGCTCGAGCGCTGGCACGGGAGCTGGACGACCCGGACGTCGGCTTCCGGGCGACGCTCAACCTGACGACCTCGCTGGCGCTGCTGGGGCGACGCGACGAGGCCATCGAGGTGACCCAGGAGGCGATTGG
>DASQFM010000137.1:0-6037 GCA_035633135.1 Candidatus Eiseniibacteriota bacterium | reverse complement strand
CATCGAGTGGGCCCGCAAGCTGGAGCGAGCCGGCGCCCACGTCGTCTATGGCCTCGTTGGCCTCAAGACGCACTCGAAGGTTGCCCTCGTCGTCCGCCGCGAGGGCTCGGGGCTGCGACGCTACGTGCACATCGGGACCGGCAACTACAACCCGACGACCGCCCGGCTGTACACGGACCTTGGCCTGCTGTCCTGCCGGCCCGAGCTCGGCGAGGACGTCACGGACCTCTTCAACAGCCTCACGGGACTCTCGCGGCAGCGCTCGTTCCGGCGCCTCGTCGTGGCGCCGCTCGCGCTGCGGTCGAGGATCATCGAGCTGATCGAGCGCGAGATCGAGCATGCCGCGGCCGGCCGCGCCGCAGGGGTCGTCATCAAGGTCAACGGCATCGTCGACCCGGCCTGCATCGACGCGCTCTATCGGGCCAGCCGCGCCGGCGTCCCGATCGACATCATCGCCCGCAGCATCTGCTCGCTGCGTCCGGGCGTCCCCGGCCTCTCCGAGTCGATCCGGGTCCGCTCGATCGTCGGCTCGTTCCTGGAGCACTCGCGGATCTTCGGCTTCCGCAACGGGGGCGAGGACGAGTGGTACATCGGCTCGGCGGACCTCATGGAGCGCAATCTCGATCGCCGGGTCGAGGCGCTCGTACCGCTGGAGGACCCAGACGCTCGCGCGCGCATCAGCGAGATCGTTTCCGTGATGCTCCAGGACGACCGCCGTTCGTGGCAGCTCGCCGCCGACGGCAGCTGGCAGCGGACCGAGACGATGGTCGAGGGCGAGGGCACCGGCATCGACACGTTCGCGGTCCTCAAGGCCCGGGCAGCCGGCATTCCCATCGAGCCGGTGGCCGCGCGGCACCCGGCGCGCGCTTCGGTCGCGAGAGGGACCCGTCCTTCGACCGCTCTGCCGCGGCCGCGCCGGATGGCGAGCCTGGCCCGCGTCGACGGGGCGAACCCGAGTCCCGCCCCTTGATCGAAGCGCCCGAGGCCGGGCTGGCGACGGACCGGGAGGCGGAGCTCAAGTACCGGCTCAAGCGCGGCGACGACGGGCTCCGGTACGTTGAATCCGACGAGCTCGCCGGCCTTTCGGCGACCGGACCGGCAGTGGTGGTACAGCACGAGGACCGCTACGTCGACACCGCGGGCGGAGCAATCAAGCGCGGCGGCCATGCCGCCCGGATCCGGCGCTCGGGCGAGTCCGACATCGTGACGGTCAAGTCCGGCGAGGAGGTCCGCGACGGCCTCGCCGACCGCGAGGAGCTCGAGGGCCCGGCCGGCGACACCGGGAGCCCCGAAGGGTGGCCGCAATCGAAGGCGCGCGACCTCCTCCTGGAGCTGGTCCGGGGCGAGCCGCTCGTCGAGCAGGTCACCCTGCGCCAGGAGCGCCACAAGCGAGAGTTCGCAGCGGATTCGACTCGGGTCGAGGTCAGCGTCGACAACGTGGAAGTGATGGTCGGCGAGGTCGTGGCCGGCACCTTCGGGGAGGTCGAGATCGAGCTGGTCGATGGTGACGGGGCAGCGCTCCCAGCGATCCAGGCGGCCCTGGCCGGCGACGCCGCGCTCCGTCCGGCGAAGCGCTCGAAGGTCGAGTCGGCGCTGGCGATCGTGCGGCGGGCCGAGGAACGGACGGCCAAGGTTGGCGCACGTGCCGCCAAGGCCCGGGCGCGTCGAGGCACGACGGACCGGACGGCGCCGTCGGAGGCCGTAGTCCGGGTCACCGGGAACCCGGGCGTCGAGGCCACCGACCCGCTGGCCGAGGCCGGGCGCAAGGTCCTGCGCTTCCACTTCGCGCGGATGCTCGCCCGCGAGGCGGCGGTCCGGGATCCCGAGAACCACGACATCGAGGACCTCCACGCCATGCGCGTTGCGGTCCGGCGGATGCGGGCCGCCTGGCGATTCTTCGGTGACGCCTATCGGCCCGGGAAGACGAAGCAATTGCGCGGCCGACTTCGGACTGTCGGCGATCGGCTGGGGGCCGTTCGCGATCTCGACGTGCTGCTCGACGGCGCCACGAGCTACCTCGAGCACCACCGGCCGGCCGACGCCGTCGGGCTCGTCCCACTCCTCGAGGCGTGGCACACCGAGCGCAGCGAATCGGAGCGCATCCTCCTTGTCGAGCTCGACAGTCCCGGCTATGCCCGGTGGCACGACGAATACCGGGAGTTCGTGACCACCGACGGCGCGGCGGCCATGCCGGGGACGCCGACGGCGCCGGGTCGCGTCAGGGATACGGGCGCCTCGCGACTCTGGACGCTCTTCGAGCAGGTCCGCGGCTACGAGCAGGTGATGCCGTGGGCGGACGTCCCGACCCTCCACCAGCTCCGAATCGACGCCAAGCGCCTGCGCTACGCGTTCGAGTTCCTCCGCGAGGCGCTCCCGTCCGAGGCACAGCTGCTGATCAAGCCGGTCGTTGCCCTCCAGGATCACGTCGGAGCGTTGCACGACGCGGACGTCGCGGCGGCGCGGGCGCGGGCGCTGCTGGTCGAGGGGTCCTCGCGCTTGACGCCACCCGAGCGAGCGGCGGTGGCGCGTTACCTCGAGTCGCGCGAGCGCGAGCTCAGCCGGCTCCGTCGCACCGCCCATCGCCCCTACGGGACGATCGTCGCGCCGACGTTCCGGCGCCGGCTCGCCCGCATCGTGGCGGCGCTGTGAGCAGAGAACGGAGGTTCACCACGCTGTGAACGACGAGCCCGAAGCCGGGGCCCCACGAGACCGCGGGTCGCGCATCGAGCTTTACTTCCTGCGCCACGCGGACGCCGGCGATCCGTACGCGTGGGAGGGCGAGGACGCCGCGCGGCCGCTCTCGGGCAAGGGCCGTCGCCAGGCCGAACGTCTCGGGGCCCACCTCGCGAGGATCGGCTTGCAGGTCGACCTCATCCTCACCTCACCGAAGCTCCGGGCGTTCGAGACCGCGACCATCGTCGCCGAGGCCATCGGGACCAAGCCGGAGGTGGACGACCGACTCGGCGACCCGCTCTCACTCGAGCTGGTGGAGGCGATCCTGACCGGCCGCGACCCGGTCCGGAGCGCGATGCTCGTCGGCCACGACCCGGACTTCAGCGAATTGCTCGCCGAGCTGATCGGAATCGACGAGCTGCCCCTGCGCAAGGGCGCCCTCGCCCGGCTTGACGCACCGTTGCCCCTGGCCGCCGGCGCGGCGACCCTTCGCTCGCTGGTGCCTCCCGAGTTGTTCAAGCCCACGAAGGCTCGGCCCGACTGACCGCGCGATTCGGGGAGCGGCCTCGTCGGACCTACCGACGCGCGCGGGCCGAGAGCCAGGCGCCGGCGAGGGCGACCGCGCACAGGAGTGAGAGCCCCGCCGCGCCCAGCAACCCGACGCCGATCCCGACGCTCCCGGAGAGCAGCCCGATGAGGGGCGGGTAGACCACGGCCCCGACGACGGCGGCGGCGGCGAGCGCCCCGGTGACCGCGGCAAGCCGATTGGGGTAGAGCGCACCGGCGACGGTCATGATCAACGGGTAGATCGGTCCGTACGCCAGACCGACCAGGCCGAAGAGCGCGATCGAGGCTGTCGGGTCAGGGACGAGCACTGCCGCGACCAGTGACGCCCCTGCCGCGACTGCGCAGGCGGCCGCGAACACGACCGGTGGCAGCCGGTCGGCCACCCGCACGGAGAGCAGACGCCCCAGGGTCAAGCCACCCCAGAAGATCGCCAGCGCGGTCGTCGCCGTCTCGAGCGTGGCCGAGGTCAGGAACCGGACGAGCCAGCTCGATACGCCGATCTCGGATGCGACGTACGTCGCGATGGAGGCGGCGAGGGCGATCAGCGGCAGCGTGGCCCGAAGGTCCTGCCGGCGCCCGACAGATCGAGCCGCCGAGGGCGATGAGACCGAGGGCGATGACGCCGAACGTGGTGCGACCGGACGGCCCGACGGCATCGCCTGGATGGCGAGCAGCACCCCGATCGCGATCGCAACCACGGCCGTCGCGACCAGCACGTCCTGCCAGGGGACGCCGCCCGCGACGAGCCGGCCCACCACGAAGGGCGATGCGAGGGCGCCGACGCTGAAGAACAGGTGGAGCGCATTCATCGCTCCTCCGGGTCGCTGGCGGGAGACGGCGAGCACGAGACCGTTCATGCCACCGTCGATCGAGCCCGAGCCGATTCCGGCCGGGATCCCGGCCGCCACGAACAGCACCCACGACGGAGCGACTGCCTGGAGAGCCAGCCCGATGCCGATGAGGATCGCCGAGCCCGAAAGGACCACTCGCCGGCCGACCCGCTCGGTCAGGAACCCGCCACCGAGCGACCCGAGCGCGTAGAACACCGCGAGCACGAAGTAATAGGCGCCGAGGCCGGCATCCGACTGGGAGAACCGCTCCTCGATCGATCGGATGAGTGCGGGGACCAGGAGCCCCGCCCAGCCAATGAGCACGAAGCTGGACCACGCAAGCGCGATGATGGGTCGCCTTGCGGACGACTCCGGCGCTGGCCCCGGAGGCGACCCGGGGGGTGGCCCGGCGGGCGAATCGGGTCCGCGGTCGACGGCCGGCGGCGACCCCGATGGCTCCCTGCCGGCGGACTGTGCGATCGACTCCGTCACTCCGGCGGACTGCCGGGCTCGGGGCCCGTCGCGATCGGATAGCCCGAGCGGCTCCAGTCGCTGTACGAGCCGACGTACAGGAGCGGGTCCGGCAGTCCGGCCAGGCGCATGGCGAGCGAGTGGTGCGCTGCCGAGGTCCCGCTGCCGCACGAGGTCACGACCTCGGACGACTGGTTCCCGCCGGCCCCGCCCGTCCCGCTCCCGCCGGCCGCGCCCGCCACGCCAGCCTCGCGTGGGGCGCCCGCCTCGCCCGTCGCGCCAAGCGCCTCGAATCGCGCACGGAGTTCCGCGGCGGGGAGGAACGTCCCGTCGGGTCCGAGGTTCGCGTCGAACGGCGCGCTGATCGCGGTCGGGATGTGCCCCGCGACCGGGTCGATCGGCTCGATCTCGCCTCGGTACCGCGCTCCAGCCCGGGCATCGAGCAGGACCACGGAACCGAGCTTCGTCCGAAGCGTGTCGCGATCGATGACGCCCGTCCATCGATCGACGAGGTGGAGCGGCGCGGGGGACCGACGCTCCTCGCTGGTCGAAAGCGGATGTCCGGCGGTGGTCCAGGCGCCGATGCCCCCGTCAAGGACCCGGACCGAGCCGAATCCCAGGTTGTCGAGCATCCACCACAGCCGCGCCGCGACCCAACCACCGACATCGTCGTAGGCCACGACCTTGCTCTCATCGCCGATCCCGATCCGCGCCATCCGCGCTGTGAATTTCGAGGGGCTGGGCAGGGGATGGCGACCCGGCGCCCCATAGCCGTCGAGATCGGCAAGATCGTCGTCGAGGTCGACGAAGGTCGCCCCCGGCAGGTGCCCGGCGAGATAGGCCTCGCGCCCGGCGCCTGGCTTGCCGAGGTACCAGCGGACGTCGACGATCAGCAGGCTTGGGTCCCGGAGGCTGCGGGCGAGCTCCGCGGCCGAGATCAGCGGGCGGCGGACTTCTGCGTCGGTCTCAGGGGCCATCGCGGAAGACTAGCGGCCCGTCGCCCAACAGAGCCGCGGACCAGTCCGCGTCGGTGCCGAGCCGGCGGGCTGGACAGGCGCTGGCGCCGGCGAGCCGGAGCGCTCCGGCGGGGTGGCCGAAGGACCCTCTGCTATTCTCTCGGGCGGCGCGGCGCCCACGGGCCCCGCCTCGTGGTCGCCGTTCGGGCGACCCTCGCTCCGGCGTAGCTCAGTGGTAGAGCGGGCGGCTGTTAACCGCTTGGTCGTAGGTTCGAATCCTACCGCCGGAGCCAACCCTCCCTATGCACAGTTTGTGCACGAAACTGGCATGTTGACGCGCGAGTAAGGTCGTAGCCACCGTTGGCACGTCGGCGAACTGCGCAGAAGGAATCGCGACAAGGCCCCGACAGGGCGTTGAGCTTTCCGGCCACTGGGCGCCGCACAGCCGCTTCTGTAGGCCACGCGCGGCGCCCGAGTGGGGCAACCCCGATAGTCGCCCCGCGGCGCCCCATCCCCGGGCCGATCGAATCTGATCGTATT
>DASQFM010000136.1:0-4186 GCA_035633135.1 Candidatus Eiseniibacteriota bacterium | reverse complement strand
TCGTCGCCCTCGGCGCCGTGTCAAACCTGGCCGCCATCGTGGCCAATGGCGGGGCGATGCCGGCCGATCCCGCGGCGCTCGCGCTGGCCGGCTTCAGCGGGCCGGGCGAAAACACCAACAGCATCGTCGTGGCACAGCCGGCGCTGTGGCCGTTGACCGACATCTTCGCCGTGCCCGCGGGCGTTCCATTCGCCAACGTCTTCAGCGTTGGCGACGTGCTGATCGGCATCGGGATCGTCGTCGCGATCGTGGCGGTCATGCGGAATCCCGACAGGTCCCTCGAAGCCGCCGCGCAACCTGGCTAGCGTCCCGCCTCGCTCCGGATCGACCGCTCACCGCGCTCCAGGAGCCCGGCGAGCCCTACGCCGAGGCTCACCCGGGCGCCTGTCTCACGGGCGCTCGCGGCGCTCCGTGTCCTCAGTGCCCTCCGGCACGCCTGCCTCGAGCTGCTCGCCGAGCTCCACCGTCCGCCGGAACGCGGCCCACACCGCTTCCGAGAGGACCGTGCGGAGGCGGCCAGATTCGAGCTCGTGGAGCGCCGCGGCGCTCGTCCCGCCCGGCGACGTGACCATGTTCCGTAGCTCGGCGGGGTGGAGGCCCGACTGGCGAGCGAACACGGTGCTGCCCTCGAGGGTCTCGATCACGATGTCGTGGGCGATGTGGCGCGGAAAGCCGAGATGCACGGCGGCGTCGATGAGCGCCTCCATCACCAGGAACACGTAGGTCGGGCCGGTCCCCGAGACCGCCGTCGCCATCGCAACCAGCTTTTCGTCATCGACCTCCAGCTGGACGCCGAGGGCCCCGAGGAGCGCCGCGGCCTGGGCCCGCTGGTCCGCTGAGGTCTCCGGCGTCGCGTACCACACGGTCATGCCGCGCCCGAGCTGGGCGGGCGTGTTGGGCATGCTCCGCACGACCTCGTTGTGGCCCAGATGCCCGGTCAGGGCCCGCGTCGTGGCGCCGGCCAGGATGCTGATCACCAGCTGGCCGGGCCGGAGCCGCGGTCCGATCTCCCGGGCCACCCGCCCCAGCATCTGCGGCTTGATCGCGAGCAGGACGATGTCGGCCCCGTCGACGGCGGCGCCGTTGGCGTCGACGGTCCGAATCCCGTGGCGCGCCTGGAGGGACTCCCGGCGATCCGCGCGCGGGTGGCTGGCGACGATCCGGTCCGGTTCCACGAGCTGACCGCGCAGCAGGCCGGCGATGATCGCCTCGGCCATCACGCCCGAGCCCACGGTCGCGATCGTACGCTGGACCAGGGAGGACATCGGTAGCGTCAAGGAGGGACGGCGCTCAGGCCGTCAGCGCGGTTTGGCCTCGTCGACCGCGGTCCGCGCGGCCGCCCGATCCGTGAACCAGGTGGCGTCCATCACGGTGAAAGTGGCCCACTCCGCGGGAACCTGGTCCTCGGGGAAGATCGCGTTCACCGGGCACTCCGGCTCGCAGGCGCCGCAGTCGATGCACTCGTTCGGATCGATGTACAGCTTGCGATCCACGCCCTCTTCGTAGTGGATGCAGTCGACCGGGCAGACCGAGACGCACGACAGGTCGAGAACGTCGATGCACGGCTCGGCGATGACGTAGGTCATGCGGTCTCTGACTCCTCTCGACAGGATGGCGGCGCCAAACGTGGCGGAGCGCGAGTTAGGGTACCACCGAGCTTCCCGGCGACGCTGCCCATAGCGAGACGCGGCCGGCCCCCGGCGGGGCGCCGCCGGCCCCGACGAAGCGCACCGGGACGACCATTCCCTGGCTCCAGTGGCCGGGAATGTGACAACCGACGAACCACGCCGTCCCCTGGCTTGCCGCGTCAGCGGGCACCGTCCAGGTCACGTCGACCCGCTCTCCGGAGCGGACCAGGATCCGAAGGCCGCCGAGCTCGGGTGCGATCGACACCTGCGGCTGCTCGCCCGGAGGCGCGGCGGCGTAGGGCGCGTCGGCCGCCTCCCACGCGTCCTGGACCGACTGTGCTCCGATCACCGCTTCGTGGAGCGTCAGCCCGCCGTTGACGACCTGCAGGACCACCGTCTCCCCCGGCACGAGGTCGACGACCGGCGGCGCATACGTGTAGTCCCTGGCCAGGATCACGACGGCGCGTGGATTCGCTGACGTCCCGGGGGTGATCGCCGGCGTGGTCGCGGGACCCGCCTCGCAGGCCACCAACCCCAACACGCTCGCGACAACGGCGACGAGGCGAGCGATGCGGGGCACCCGGCGAGTCTAGCCACGACCCCGCGGCACGCTCCCGCACCAGCCACCGCTGGCCCGGGCCTCGGCCTGGCTCCAAATGGCCTTGACATGGCCCGGCACGGACCGGATAGTCCGACCAGCCGCGCCTGGATCGTCCGGGGGCGCCGACGGTCGCGGGGGGACGGTCCCGGCCGCGATTCATCGCGCGCGGGACGCGGACGAGCGAATCGCCCGAGCCCGCAGCAGAGGTCACGTGGCCACCCTGACGCCGACCGCCGCGCGAACCGGATCCGGGGCAACCGGCTCGATCCCGGCCGTGCGGCTCGACCACGTCGTCAAGCGCTTCGAAGGCGAGATCGGTCGGCGGGTCGCCCGCTCGATCGACGGCAGTGGACCCGGCGCCACCGTGACCGCCGTGGACGGGATCGACCTCGAGATCGCCGACGGCGAGTTCTTCTCGATGCTCGGGCCGTCGGGCTCGGGCAAGACGACGACCCTCCGGATGATCGCCGGTTTCGAGCTGCCGACCGAGGGCCGCGTCTTCCTCCACGGTGAGGACGTGACGGCCCTGCCGCCTTTCGAGCGCGACGTCAACACCGTCTTCCAGGACTACGCGCTGTTCCCGCACATGACGGTCGGCGACAACGTGGCCTATGCCTTGACCATCCGCCGCGTACCCGCCGACGAACGCCGTCGCCGGGTCGCCGATGCGCTGGCGATGGTTCGGCTCTCGGGCTACGAGGGGCGGAAGCCGGCCCAGCTGTCCGGCGGGCAGCGCCAGCGAGTCGCGCTCGCCCGGGCACTGGTCAACCGGCCCCGGGTCCTGCTCCTCGACGAGCCGCTCGGCGCCCTGGATCTGAAGCTGCGGGAGGAGATGCAGCTGGAGCTCAAGGCCATCCAGCGGGAGGTCGGCATCACGTTCATCTATGTGACCCACGACCAGCAGGAAGCGCTCACGATGAGCGATCGGCTGGCGGTCTTCAACCGCGGCCGGATCGAGCAAATCGGCTCCCCTGCCGAGGTCTACGAGCGGCCGGCGACCCCGTTCGTGGCCGGCTTCGTCGGCACCTCCAACGTGCTCGCGGGCGATGTGGCGGAACGGCTCGCGGGAACCAGCGGAATGTTCACGGTCCGGCCCGAGAAGATCCGCCTCGCCGACCCGGGAACCGTCGTCGCGGCCGACGAGACGGGCGCCGACGGCGAGATCCGCTCGGTGGCCTATCTCGGCTCGGAGACGCGGTACGTGGTGGCCCTGGACCTCGGCGGCACGCTCGTCGTCACCGAGCAGAACCTCGTGACGTCATCGATGGAGGCGCTGGCGGCGCAGGGACGTGCCGTCCGCCTCATCTGGAAACGGCAACATTTCCGACGCGTCCACGAGTGACGCGCGGGGGAAGAGGAGGAGGAGTGATGCGGAAGCGGAATCTGGCGGCGCTCATGGTGGGTGCCGCGCTGGTGGTGGGCGCGTGCGGCGCATCGGGCTCCCCGAAGCCCAGCGTGATCACGAGCGTCGGCGCCGGCGAGGGGGAGCTCGTTGTCCTGTCGTGGCCGAGCTACGTCGAACAGGGCAAGACCGACCCGAAGGTCGACTGGATGACTGAATGGGAGACTGCGACCGGCTGCAAGACGACGGTCGAGACCTTCGGCACGTCCGACGCGGCGTTCGCCAAGTGGACGGCCGACCCGACGCGCTATGACGTCATCTCCGCCTCAGGCGATGCCGGCCCACGCCTCGTGCGCGGCGGCCACGTGCAGCCCGTGAACACGGACCTCGTCCCGAGCTACGCGGACATCTTCCCGGGCCTGAAGGAGAAGTCCTGGAACACCTTCGGCGGGGTCCACTACGGCGTCCCGCACGGACGTGGTGCGAACCTGCTCATGTGGCGCACAGCGGACGTCAAGCCGGCCCCGACCAAGTGGGCCCAGATATTCGACCCCGCCGGGCCGCACGCGGGCAAGTACTCCGTCTACGACGCGCCGATCTACATCGCCGATGCGG
>DASQFM010000135.1:0-6380 GCA_035633135.1 Candidatus Eiseniibacteriota bacterium | reverse complement strand
GCGGCCCGAATCCGGTGCCGGCGAAGGCGGCCATGCAGGCGATTGGCCTCCTCGCGACCGACGCAGTTCGCCAGCCGCTGCTACCCCTCGCCGATGCCGACCGGGAGCGGCTCACCACAACGCTGCGGGAGCTGGGGCTCTTGAGGACCGAGACCGCGCGCGCTCAAGTGCCGGAGCTCGTCGCGTGACCGCCCCGACGACGACGGGGGCGGTGGCCGCCCGGTTCGAGACCGGGCACCCGAGCACGCTCGACGGCGGTACCGAGCCGAGCCCGGCGGTCCGGCCGGGCACCGTGCTGGCGGACCTCGACGCGGGACGGCTGCGAGCAGCCTGGCCCGATCCGGATGCACCGGCCGGCTGGCGCGTGGATGCTTCGGTCAAGGCGGCGATCCTCAGCCTCTTCGCCGATCGCCGAACGCGGGACTGGGACGTCGGGGGCGTGCTCCGGTTCCGGGATCGCGTCGGACTGCCGCCCAAGGACCTCCTCGACGGACCGGAGGCGGACGCGGCGGAGGCATCCGGCCGCGCCTGGCGAATCGTTCCGGGTGGCACGAGCGTTCGAGCCGGGGTCCACCTCGGGCCCGGCGTCGTGATCATGCCGCCCTCGTTCGTCAACGTTGGCGCGTGGATCGGCGAGGGCGTGATGATCGATTCCCATGTCCTGGTGGGTTCCTGCGCCCAGATCGGCGATCGAGTCCACCTCGCTGCGGGCGTCCAGATCGGCGGCGTCCTCGAGCCGCCGGGCGCCCGGCCGGTGATCGTCGAAGACGACGCCTTTGTGGGTGCCGGCTCGGCGCTGCTCGAAGGGGTCCTCGTCCGGCATGGCGCGGTCATCGGGGCCGGCGTCAGCCTGATCGGTACGTCGCGCGTCTACGACCTCGTCCGGGAGACGATCCTGCAGGGCACGGCCGAGGCCCCGCTGGTGATCCCGGCAGGGGCGGTGGTCGTCCCGGGGACGCGGCGGCTCGGCGGTGAGCTCGCCGACGAGCACGGCCTCGCGATCGACGTCGCCCTGATCGTCAAGGACCGCGATTCGCGCACCGATCCGCGAGTGGCCCTCGAGAGCGCGCTCCGGTGAGCGCCCTGCGAGCTCCGTCGCCCGCGACACCACGCTCGGATCCGACGACGATTGAGATCGAGGGACCGCGGCGCGGGCGGCCACCTGCTCGCAACGAGATTCTCGCCGGCGGCCGGCTGGGACGCGTCGATCCCGAGGAGCTCGCAGCCCGATTCGGCACGCCCTTCTACGCCTACGACCTGGACGTGGTCACCGCGCAGGTCGCGGCGCTGCGGGCCGCCCTCGCACCGCGGATCGAGCTCGCCTACGCCGTCAAGGCGAACCCGGCGCTGGCGGTGGTCTCGCACCTCGCCGGCCTCGGTCTCGGCGCCGACGTCGCCTCGGCGGGCGAGCTGGAGCTGGTCCAGCGCGCCGGCGTCGACCCGGATCGGATCGTGATAACCGGTCCCGGCAAGCGCGATGACGAGCTCCGGGCCGCGGTGGCCGCCGGGGTCCGGGCGATCACCGTCGAATCGCCGCGGGAGCTGAACCGCCTGGAAGCCATCGCCGCCGACGTGGGCGCGGTAGTCCCGATCCTCCTGCGGGCGGCCGTGCCCCGGGCGGCGCTCCTCGAACGGGTCCGCCTCGTCGGCGACGACGGCGCGGGCAAGTTCGGGATGGATGCCGACGATCTCCTCCTCGCGGCCCGGCAGGCCGTCCGCTCACCACAGCTCGACCTGCTGGGCGTCCACGCGTTCGGGGCGTCGAACGTGGCCAGCGCCGGCGCCCTCGCCGACCACTTCGAGTGGACGATCGACCTGGCCCGCCATCTCGCCGTTGCGACCGGTTTCCGCCTGCGGCTCATCGATGCCGGTGGGGGACTCGGGATCGCCTATGAGAGCGACGCCCCATCGGTGGACCTGCGCCTCCTCGCGGCACGCACCGCGGCGCTCGCCGACCAGCTGGCGGCCGACCCCGTCACCCGCTCGGCGACCTTGCTCCTCGAGCCAGGCCGGTTCCTTGTCGGGCCAGCCGGCGCCTACGTGAGCCGGGTGGTCGACCGCAAGGTCGTCGAGGGCAACCACGTCGTGGTCCTCGACGGTGGGGTCCACCACCTGCTGCGCCCGGCCCTCGTCGGCCAGGAGCACCGGCTCCGGATCCTCAGTGGATCCGGCGGGGCCGGCGGGGATCGAGCGGTCAAGGCGTTCCCGGTCACGGTCGCCGGACCGCTCTGCTCGGGCCTCGACGTGCTCGCCGCGCAGGCCGTCCTGCCCCTGCCCGAGGTCGGGCGCCTCGTCGCTGTCCTCGACGTCGGGGCCTATGGCTACACCGAGTCGATGCCCTTCTTCCTGTCGCATCCAATGCCGGCCGAAGTCGCGATCAAAGGTGGCCGTGCCCAACTGATCCGGCCCAGGATCGAGCCGCGGACCTGGCTCGACTGGCAGCGCAACCCGACGTGGTAGCCGCCGTCGCAACCGAATCGCACCCCAATCGCCACCCCGTCGCGCTCGCGCGAGCCGGGTCCGAGCACTGACACTCGGCTAAAGGGTCCGGGACGACCCGGGCCGGCCCATACCCGCGCGGAGGTTCCGTCCCGATGATCGACACTGGCGACACCGCCTGGCTCCTCGTCGCCACCGCCCTGGTGATGGTGATGCTGCCGGGGCTGGCCCTGTTCTACGGCGGGCTCGTGCGCCGCAAGAACGTCCTGTCGACGATCATGCACAGCTTCTTCGGACTGGCGATCGTCAGCGTCGTCTGGGTCCTCGTTGGCTTCTCGCTGGCGTTCGCGCCGGACGTGACCGGCGTCGGGCTGCTGGGCGGTCTTGACTACGTCGGCTTCATCGGCGTCGGTCTCGAGCCGAACGCGATCTACGGGATCACGATCCCGTTCGTCCTGTTCGCGGCCTTCCAGCTGATGTTCGCCGCCATCACCCCGGCGCTGATCACCGGCGCCTTCGCCGAGCGCAAGCGCTTCGCCTCGTTCGTGCTGTTCACCGTGCTGTGGTCGGTCCTCGTCTACTCGCCGATCGCCCACTGGGTGTGGGCCAGTGACGGCTGGCTGTTCAAGCTCGGCGCGCTCGATTTCGCCGGCGGCACGGTCGTCCACGCCTCGTCGGGCGTGTCGGCCCTGATCGTGGCCCTCCTGATCGGCCGCCGGGTCGTCAACGGTCATCCGATCGAGCCGCACGACATCCCGATGACGGTCCTCGGCGCGGGCCTCCTGTGGTTCGGCTGGTTCGGCTTCAACGCCGGGTCGGCCCTGGGCGCCAACGGCCTCGCCGCCAACGCGTTGCTGGTGACCAACACGGCGGCCGGTGCGGCGACGATCACCTGGGTCCTCGCCAGCTACATCCACAAGGGCAAGGTCAGCGTCGTCGGCGCGGCCTGCGGCGCGGTCGCCGGCCTCGTCGCGATCACCCCGGCGTCCGGCTTCGTGACCGCTGGCGGGGCCTTGATCATCGGCCTCGTCGTCGGCGGCCTGTGCTACAGCGCCACCCTCCTTCGCGAGCGGCTCAAGGTCGACGACGCCCTCGACGTCTTCGCCGTCCATGGTGTCGGCGGTACGTTCGGGGCCATCGCGACCGGTGTCTTCGCGACGACCGCCATCAACGCCCTGGGCTCGGGCCTGGTCGACGGCAACGCCGGCCAGCTCGTGACCCAGGTCATCGCCGTCGGGGCCACGATCGCCTACGCGGTCATCGCCACGTTCGTGATCGTGAAGGTCGTCGACGCCATCCTCGGGCTCCGGATCTCCGAGAAGGATGAGGAGCTGGGGATGGACCTCTCGACCCACGGCGAGGTCGCCTACCAGCTCTGACCCGGCGTGCTCGCGGGGCCCACTGCGGGCCCCGCTCAACCGGAGGCGGCTCCGTACCGGGGCCGCCTCGACTATCTGAGGCGGCATTGATCAATCCACCCCGCCGCAGGGCGGAGCCTCCGCTCTACGACCCACGCTACGAGCACGATGCCTGCGGCGTCGGGTTCGTGGCGGACGCATCCGGCCGCTCGCGCGATCGGGTCTTGCCGCTCGCGCTAGCCGGCCTCGCGGCGCTCGGCCATCGCGGGGCGTTCGGGGCGGACGGCGAATCGAGCGATGGGGCGGGCGTCTCCCTGCCGCTGGCAGCGCCGCTCCTGGAGCTCATCGCCGGCAACCTGGCCGGCGCGAGACCGGGAGTCGTATTCACCTTCCTGCCCCGCGCGCGAGCCGCCAGGGCGCGAGCCATCACGCTGGTCGAAAAGGTCCTCGGGGCCGCCGACCTGGAGATCCTGACCTGGCGGGCCGTGCCGGCCGACCCCGGCGCGCTCGGTGAGGCGGCGGCTGCCGCGCGCCCCGCCTTCGCCCAGGCGATCGTCGGCCGGCCCCGCCGCCCGGACGGGCGACCGATCGGCGATGCCGCCTTCGAGCGCCGGTTGATTCTGGCCAGACGGCGCCTGGAAACCGCCGCGCGCGACGCTGCCCGCACCGATCCGGGGCTCGCCGACCTGGCGATCCCATCCGCGTCCTGCCGGACCATCGTCTACAAGGGCCTCGTCGCCGGCGGCCGGCTGGCAGAGCTCTTCCCGGACCTCCGGCGGGACCTTTCGGTGCCGTACGCGCTCTTCCATCAGCGGTATGCGACCAACACCCACCCAGTCTGGCGGCTCGCCCAGCCGTTCCGGTCGATCGCCCACAACGGCGAGATCAACACCGTCCGGGCCAACCGCGAGCAAGTCCGCGGCCGGGCCGGCGACCGCGGCCTGCGGGCCGGGGCCAGGGATCTCCTTGCCGCGGGACCCCTGCTGTCGCCCGATGCGTCCGACTCGCTGTCGCTCGACGAAGCCCTCGAGCTGCTGACGACCACCGGCTGGGATCTCACCGAGGCGATGCTCGCGCTCATCCCCGAGGCGCTCGGGCTCCGACGGACGCCGCATCCCCACGTCGCCACGCTCCGGCGGCGGACGGCCGGCTTTCTCGCGCCGTGGGACGGGCCCGCCGCAATCGTCTTCGCCGACGGCCGCCGGGCGGGCGTGCTGGTCGACCGCAACGGGCTGCGACCGGCGGCCTTCGCGGTCACCGATTCTGGCATCGTCGCGGTGGCGTCCGAGGCGGGCGCCGTGCCGATTACCGCCGCCGAGACCGTTCGGCGAGGGCGCGTGGGGCCGGGCGAGCTGCTCCTCGTCGACCCGGGCCGCGGCGCGATCCTGGAGGATGCGGCGGCCAAGACCTGGGTCCTGCGCAAGCTGCCGATCCACGATGCTCCCCGGCCGACCCACGACGATCCCGTCGACGTCGCGCCACCCGTGGAGGCTGCGATCGCAGGTCCGCAGGCCGTGCAGCTCCGCTACCTTGCCGGGCTCGACGCGGAGCGGCTCCGCCTGGACGTCAAGACGATGGCCCTCGAAGCGCACGAGCCGCTGTGGAGCATGGGCGACGACACGCCAACGCCCGGCCGATCACGGCTGGACCGCCCAGTCGCGGATTTCCTGCGCCAGGCCTTCGCCCAGGTCACGAACCCGCCCATCGATCCCGAGCGCGAGCGGATCGTCATGGACCTGCGGGTCGAGCTCGGCCGCCGGCCCGCCCTGCTGGGCGGCCCGCCGCGAGCCACGGCGACGGCGACGGCGCATCTCGCCCGGCCGATCGTCGGCGATCTCGACGGCCTGCTGCATGCGATTGCCGGCGCAGGGCGGTCGGTCCATCGCCTGGCGGCGACCTGGGATGCGCTCGATGGCGCGGCGGGGCTCGAGCAGGCCCTCGATGGGCTCGCCGTGGCGGCCGTCGGAGCCGCGGAGCGCGGTGCCGACGTCCTGGTCCTGTCCGATCGCGGCTTCGACGCCCGTCGCCTGCCGGTCCCATCGGTCCTCGCGATCGGGGCCGTCCACACCGCGCTGACGAGCGCCGGCCTGCGCGGCCGGACCGACCTCGTGGCCGATGCCGCCGACATCCTCGACGTGCACGCGCTGGCGATGGCCCTCGCTGTCGGCGCGACGGCGGTCCATCCGAGGCTCGCCATCGCCGCGGCTCGCGACCTGGCCGGCACGCGCGGCGCCGAGTCGCTCGGCCCGGCCGACAGCGTGGCCAATCTCCTCACCGCGTTCGAGACCGGCCTTCGCAAGACGCTGGCCCGGATGGGCATCAGCGCCGTTGCGTCGTACATCGGCGGCGCGCTCATCGACACCGTGGATCTCGCCCCGGCGGTCGTGGCCCGCTGCTTCCCGACGGCCGCGGCCTGGCCCGGCCGGACGACCTTCGCCGATCTCGCCGCGGGTCAGCTCCGCCGCCGGGACGCGGCCCTCGCCATCCCGCCGCCACCGCCAGGTCGCGAGCCGCGACTGCCGGACCCGGGCTTCGCCCGGTTCCGTGCCGATGGCGAGGCGCACCTGTTCGCGCCGCGCATCG
>DASQFM010000134.1:0-6788 GCA_035633135.1 Candidatus Eiseniibacteriota bacterium | reverse complement strand
GCGCCCACGTCAGGGCTAGCCAGATCGCCTCGTTGCGCGCCAGCGCGGCAAGGCCGAGAAGGACCCCGAGTGCGGCGAGCGACCGCGTTGACGGCGTCGAAGTTCCCGGAACGATCAGCCGGGCCATCAGCAGGCACGCCGCAAGCGTGAGCGCCGCGAAGGGCAAGGTCGAGTCCGGCTGCGCGGATGCCAGCACAAGCGGCATATACACGGCGCTGGTCAGCCCGGTTCCGAGCGCAATCGCTCGCGCCCGGCCGCCGGTCAGGCCGCGCTCCTCGGCGACGGCGGCGCCCAGCCGCCAGGCCAGGACCGCAGTCACGCCGGCAATGATGATGGATGACATCTGGGCGGCGCGAAAAGTCGGGCCGAGGAGCGCCATCGGGAGCGCCGCCAGGAACGTCGGCAACGGCAGCCACAGCTCGAAGGCTGGGCGTGGGAACGACAGCGGCGGCGTGGCAAAGCTCCAGATCGCGTCGCTCACGAGGCCGCGGCCCCCGATCAGGTTCCGGGCCACGCCCACGTAGTAGGCGACATCCTCGGGATCCGGAAAGACGAGGATCGAGGCCGCCAAGGCGCCGGCCACCACTGCAACCGCGAAGACCGCGATCGCGGAGATGGCGTTCTCGCGGCGGGCGCTCGTGCCCTACTCCCGGGTCACTTTGCGCAGCGGCGGATTGGTGATGACAGTTGGTTCATCGGCTGAAACAGCTGGGTTGGGATCGCCGGATCTGGGTGGCGGAATCAACGCCAGGAGCAGGAGGAAGCTGACCCAGTAGATCGTCGGCAGCGCGACGATTGCGGCGAGCCCGCGGCTCCAGGGTCGCCGAATGGCGAGCAGTCCGAGCGCGACGGCCAATCGCGGCAGGAACGGGACCATCAGCTGCGCGCCGGGCGCGATGTTCGAACCGTACGCGTCGGCCAACTGGCGGCTCCAATCGAGCCAGAGTCCCGGCCAGACCAGGGTGACGGCGACGAGGGCCACGGCGACGGGCACGACGCGTCGCCAATGGCGCGGGTCGATTGCCAGGACCGGGGAGAGCTTGGCGAATGCCATCAGGACCGCGGGCCGTGGTTCGCCGCGCATCGCGGCGGCGATGGCCGCGGCCATGACCAGATTCCACTGCGAGCCGATGAGCTCGAGCGGGACAAGCGGAAGCCACGCCACGTAGCCCACCCGATACCAGGAGCCGACCACGTAGCGGAGCGAGAGGACTTCGGCGACCAGGATCGCCACCGACACGACCTGCACCGGCAGCCACGACACGAGCGCGAACGCAATTGCCCACGGCGGCGCGTAGTAGAACGCTCCGAAGCCGGGGAGGCTGTAGTACGGCGAGATCCCGGCGCGCAGCTGGTCGCCGACTCGATCCCAGACATACGCGTCGCCGCCCGGGTAGGTCCAAAACCCAGCCGTCACGAAGGCATACATCGCGGCGACGGTAAAGGCATACCCGCCGGCAGCCAGGGCGAATCTGGCCAACCGAGGGACGCGCGAGGGTCGGCTCACGCTTGCATCTGGCCGTCTTCTTCTGCCATCTCGTCTCGGCAATCTAACCCGGGATCCATGCCACGATCTGGTCAAATCACGGCTAACGCGGGTTCCGGGCCCGAGCGGGTACGCTAGAGCGGTCGCCCGGTGCGGCCACCGGTGGGGTCGGCCCGCCGCATCAGCCGTTCGTGAGGTTCCGGTTGTTCAGTCGCTGGGGCGCGTTCGTCTATCGACGTCGACGGATCATCTTCGTGCTCGCCCTCGTCGCTGCCGGGGCCGCCGGGGCGCTGGGCGCCGACACGGCCAGCCATCTGAGCTCGGGCGGGTGGCTCGATCCACGGTCCGAGTCGGCCCAGGTGTCGGACCGCCTCCAGGCTGACTTCGGCGGTGGCCGGACGGCATACCTCGCCCTCTTCCGGTCGAGCGAGCCGGGCGCCGACGCGACCTCAACCGACTTCCAGGCTGCGATCGCGGCCGCCCTCAAGCCGGTGCTCGATGTGCCGCACGTCACCGGCGTCACCGGCTACGCCGAGACCGGCGACCGCCGCTTTGTGAGCGAGGGGGGTGACGCGACCTACGTCCTGATCAACCTCGACATGACCGAGGACGAATCGATCGAGGCTGTCGACGCCGTCCAGGAGGCGCTCGCTCCCCCGCCGGGCTACAGCGTGACGATGACGGGCTTCGGTCCGATCCAGAAGGACTCGGCCCGCATCTCGGAGCAGGATCTCGTCCGCGCGGAGATTGTCTCGCTGCCGATCGCCGCGCTGGTGTTGATCCTGGTGTTCGGCTCGCTGTTCGCGGCGGGGATGCCGCTCGTCGTCGCCGGCCTGGCCATCCCCAGCTCGATCGGGATCATCGGCCAGCTGGCCCAGCGGACCGAGATGAGCATCTACGTCCTGAACATCGCCACGATGCTCGGCCTGGCCCTGGCGATCGACTATTCGCTGTTCATCACGAGCCGATTCCGGGAGGAGCTGGCCCGCGGCCGGACCGTCGAGCAGGCGATCGAACGAACGGTCGCGACCGCCGGCAAGGCCGTCTTCTTCTCCGGCATCGCGGTCGCCATCGGGCTGTCGGGCCTGCTCTGGTTCCGGGCGACCGGCCTCAGCTCGATCGGCCTCGGCGGCGCGATCGTCGTCGTCTCCTCGGTGGGCTTCAGCCTGACGTTCCTGCCGGCCGTGCTCGGGATGCTCGGCCCGCGGGTGAATTCGCTGTCGGTGGCCGGGCTGCTGCGCCGGCTCGGACTTCGCCGCGACGAGCCGCTCGCCGTGCGCCGGTCGCGCTGGGCGCAGGTGGCCCACGCGGTCATGCGCCGGCCGATCGCCGTGCTCGTGCCCGTCCTGGCCCTCCTCTTGCTCCTCGGCTCGCCGTTCCTGCGGATCCAGCAGGGCGTTCCTGACGCGACGGTCTACCCGGCGGGGACCCCGAGCCGCGATGCCTGGGTCGCGCTCCAGACCGAGTTCCGGGAGGGTGAGGTCACGCCGATCGTCCTGCTCGTCGATACGAGCAGCTCGCCGACGAGCGCCGCCTCCATCGCCGCGGTGATGGCGTACGCCCAGACCCTGAGCGCGCTCGACGGCATCAATCGCGTGGAAGGGCCGTTTTCGCTCACGGATCCGTCGACCGGCCAGGCGCTCGACCCGAACCAGGTCACCCAGCTCTACGCCGCGCCGGCCGGGACGCTGCCGCCGCAGCTCGCCGACGCGGTCGAGAAGCTGAAGAGCGCGTACATCCGCGGCAACACGGTTCGGCTCGACGCCATCAGCCCGTTGAAGTCGAACGAGCCCGCCGGGACGAACCTGATCGGCACCATCCGGGAGATCCAACCCCGCGACCCGGCCATCACGAGGATTCAGATCGGCGGCGTCGCGGCCATCGGCGAGGATTTCCTGATCAGCCAGGCCGAGCGGCTGCCGTGGGCGGTCGGGACGACGCTGCTGGCCTCCGCGATCATCCTGTTCCTGCTCTTCGGCTCGCTGGCCATCCCGATCAAGGCCGTGATCATGACCCTGTTGTCGCTGACGGCCAGCTTCGGGGCCCTCGTCTGGATCTTCCAGGAGGGCAACCTCCACGAGATCCTTGGGTTCGAGCCGCTCGGCTACACGATCGCCGGCAACCCGATCATCATGTTCGCCGTCCTCATCGGCCTGTCGATGGACTACGAGGTCCTCCTCCTGTCGCGGATCCAGGAGGCGTATCGAAGGAGCGGCGACAACGCCGCCGCCGTGGCCGAGGGGCTGGCGAAGACGGCCGGCGTCATCACCGGCGCGGCGCTGATCATGGTCACCGTCTTCTCGGCATTCGCCCTCGCCGACACGATCACCATCAAGAGCATCGGGGTCGGCATGGCCATCGCCGTGGCGCTCGATGCCTCGATCGTCCGGGTCCTGCTGGTCCCGGCCACGATGCGCCTGCTCGGACGCTGGAACTGGTGGGCACCCGGGCCCCTCGGTCGGCTGGCCGAGCGGCTCGGCTTCAGCCATGTCGAGGACGAGGACGAGCTGGGCGAGACCGGCGAGGGCGAGGGCACGAAAGAGACCGAGCCGATGGTGATGCCGGCATGAGCGACAAATGCTCTGATGAGCCCAGAATGAGCGCCGGCTAGGCGACGAGTGCGCCTTGCATGAGCAATGAGTGAGCCACGAATGAGCGACGAGAAACCGCGCGGCAACGTCCAGGTCTACGGCTGGGAATGGGGCCGCGACGAGGAGCGCCGGCCGCAGATCCCGTGGATCGGCGTCTTCCTGCTAGTGTTCGGCGGCCTGCTCCTCCTGGAGCGCGCCTTGCCGGAGTACCGCGACCTCGGCAACATCGCCGTCCTCGCCGCCGGGATCGCGTTCCTCATCGTGTGGGCGGTTCGGCGCTCGAGCTTTGCGCTGTACGCCGGCGCATTGCTGACCGCCGCGGCCACGCCCGGGGTTCTGCGCGGCTTGGGCTACGACGGCGGGTCAGGCGTCGGCTCGGTGGCCTACGGCATCGCCCTTCTCTTCATCGCCCTCGTTCGCTTCACCCGCGGTGGTGGCTGGGGCTGGCAGCTGATCGCCGGCGCGGTGCTGGTGGCCCTTGGCGCTTCCCAGCTGGCCCTGCCAGATCTGGCGCAGATCGCCTTGCCGCTCCTGCTTGTCGCGCTCGGCGTGGTCCTGCTGACCCGTGGGCGCGGTCAGACGTTCGGGATTCGCCGCTAGGCACTCGGGCGCAAGCTCGCGGTGGGCCTCGGTGGCCCTGGCCAGCAGAAACGGCCTCGCGTGGGGCCTACCGGTGGCCCTCGAGACAGACGCAACCCGCGGGCCCGAGCACCGCGGCGTGCTCCACGCCGGACGGGAGGACGAACCCATCGCCGGGCCCCAGCTCGATGGGTGTCTGGCCGGGCCCCACGAAGAACGTGATCGAGCCGGCGGCGCACACCAGGAGCTTGGTGTAGGGATGCGCGTGGGCGCCGTAGCGATGGCCCGGGCCGTTCGACCACGCGTGGGGCTCGACGCCCTCCGCCCGCAGTCGACGAGCCACGGTCTCAGGGTCTGGCGGCTCGGTCCCGCGCCACTCCAGGCGCGCCGGGTGCCGCTCGGGCGAATCCACGGGCGGCTTAGCTGCCGGCCGTCGCCACGGCGGTCACCTCGTCGATGGCGCGGGTCAGGCCGTCGGCGATCGCGATCATCTCGTCGTCGGTGACGACGAACGGCGGGCCGAGAACGATGGCGTCGCCATTCGTCCCGTCGGCGAGGCCCGTTCCGGAATACAGGAGAAGGCCCGCCGCGCGGGCCGCCCTGACGATCCGCTCCGTGACCCGCTCCTCGCGCGGGAACGGCTCACGTGTCTCGCGATCGCGAACCAGCTCGAGCCCGAGCAGCAGCCCGCGGCCGCGAACCTCGCCGACGTTCGGGTGGCCGTCGAGAAGCGCATGGAGGAGTCCGGCGAGACGTTCGCCCTTGACGGCCGAGGCTTCGACCAGCGATTCGGCCTCGAGGATCCGGAGGACCTCGCCCGCGACCGCCGACCCGGCGGCGTGGTGCGAGTAGGTGAACCCGTGGACGAAGCTGCCGCCCCCCAGGATCGCGTCATGAACTGCGCCCGACGCCGCGACGAAGCCGAACGGCCAGTAGCCCGACGTCGCCCCTTTCGCCGCAACGAGGATGTCCGGCCGGACCGCCCAGTGATCGACGGCGAACCATCGCCCGGTCCGGCCGAAGCCGGTCATGACCTCGTCGGCGATCAGCAGCACGCCGTGCCGGCGGCACACTTCGGCGATCGCAGGCCAGTAGCCATCCGGCGGCACGGCCGCGCCGAGCGTCGCCCCGACGATGGGCTCCGCGACGAAGGCCGCCACAGTGCCGGGACCGGCCGACTGGATGGCCTGCTCCAGCTCCGAGGCGAGCTCCCCGGCGTCTCCCAGCGCCTGCGCCCCGGACTCCCCGGCGCGGTACGGGTACGCGGCGGAGACGTGCCGGAAGCGGCCCAGCCAGCCCTCGTACGGACGTCGAAGCGGACGCCGGCCCGAGAGATCGAGCGCCCCCAGCGTGTTGCCGTGATAGCTCCCCCACCGGGCGATCACGATCCACCGCTCGCGCTCGCCCCGCGCGAGGTGGTAGCTGCGCGCCATCTTGAGCGCGGTCTCCATCGCCTCAGACCCGCCGGCAACCGGGTAGATCGCGGGGTCGTCCATCGGCAAGTGGCGCCCCATCGCGTCGGCGTACCACTCGAGCGGCTCATTCGTGAACGCGCTTCCGTGGGCATAGGCGAGGCGCCCGGCCTGGTCGGCCATCACCTGCGCCACAGAGGCGCGGCCATGCCCGACGCCAACGACGACAGCTCCACCGGCGGCATCGAGGTAGGCCTTGCCGTCGGCGTCCCAGATCGTCGAGCCCTCGGCCCGGACCGCGACCGGCGGGTCCGGATCGGTGGTGCGGCGGAAGACTCTGCCGGTCATCGAGCCGCGATGATAGGCGTCGGCCTCACCCTGGCGCGCTCGTCCGGAGCGGAAACGAACGCCCTCAGCGGCAGTGCCAGCCGCCGTCGACGATGAGGTCGACCCCGTTGACTCCAGTGTTCTCGAGCAGGAACACCGCGGCATCGACGATTTCAGCCATCGTCGTGAGCCGGCCCAACGGCGTCTCGGCGGTGTACTTCTCGATCGCGGCCGTCTTGCCGGCCCAGTACGGGCTGTCGCCGACGACGCCGGGGTGGAGCGAGTTCACCCGGATCGGACGCAGCTCCTCGACGAGCGTCCGCGTCAGCCCGACGACCCCGCCGTTCACCGTCGTGACCGTGGTCGAACCCGGGTAGGGCCGCTCCTTGGCCA